>JASJDA010000418.1 GCA_030065755.1 Prochloraceae cyanobacterium
AGAGCATTGCCAGCAGGGACGTTTAAAGTCCAATCAGTTCCGCTCAAACTTAAATTGCCGTCGCCTTCGGTGTAAGTAACTCCATTAACAGTGACTGTGAGAGTTTCTCCTGGTGCTACTGTAGCAGTACCAGTAATAGTAGGAGTACTGTTATTTATTGTTTGGTTGTTAATTGTAGGGGTAGCAGGAGCGGTAGTATCTATAACCAGTTCATTATTGGTGTTATCTGTAGCGGTAAGACCAAATGTGTCTGTAGCTGTAACGCTAACGTCATAGGTTCCGTCAGTTAAAGAAGGGCTAATAGTTCCTGCAGGTAAAGTCCAAGTACCATCTCCATTGTTAGTAGCGGAATAAGTTGTACCATTAATAGTTACGTTGATCGTAGCAAACGGATTATCTACAGTACCAGTTATTTCTGGTGACTGATTGTTTGTATTCAAAGGGTTAACGCTAACTGTAGTGGTTACTGGTGGCGTTGTTCCTAAACTTCCAGCTTTAAACAAAGCAGCAGAATCATAAAATCCATCACCTACGTCCTGAATGGTAATAGTAATAGTGTTGCTGCCACCAAGGTTAAGAAGACCAGGAGTTGAAGATGAGGCGACTACATATAAAGGTTTGGTGTATCCATCTAACTGAGTATCATTGTTGAGAGTACCAACACCACCAAGACTGTTGTTAGAAGTGTTAGTAGTATTGTTATCGATGTAGTCTGCACTGCCGCTACTAGGATTGTTTCTAACAGAAACTAAGTTATCAATAGTAACTGTACGACCATCATTGAGCAACGCTAAATTAGTTCCGTTAACACTAATAGAGAAGTTGTCATTGAAGCCTGCTTGAGCATACTCTGGAAATTCCTCAGAACCAAAGACGTAGGTAAAAAATACTCCTGGGGCTGAGGCATCTAGGTCAAAGGTAATGGTTAATCTAATTGTGTCACCAGAAGTACCACTCGTTCCGAAATCTGTACTTAAAACACGACCTTGGTCGTTATTCGCACCAGCATTTGGCTGAACATTAGTAACTTGTCCTGTACTGATGACTACTCCTCCATCGAGACTAAAGGGGTCGTTAGTAAACGTCCCAAAAGCTCGAGCATCTCCAGAGGTAGTTATGTTGATATTGCTCATCCCAGCATATTTGCTGGGATCGCTTCCTAGAAGGTTGTTGAGTAAAGTAGTTGTATTGTTTGTCTGAGTAACTGAAATAGGCATAATGGCTTTGTAAGTTGCGATCGTTTCTTTTTGAAATGCGAGGGGTGTTTCAATTGGTTTTGTTTGTACTTCTAGATTCCAATCGCCACCTAAAGCTGCACAACTAGTGTAGTTAGCAGATGCGGCGATTTCTGCTCCAGTGAGGTGGTGAAGTTTAGCGATGAATTCTGCTCCAGCATCTCCAGCAGCTACTCGACAGCCGTAGAGCAAGATTGAGGGGGTGAGGGGGTGAGAGAGAGAAACAGGTTTTTAAGTCTTTAGCGTAACGATCTAAAGTATTAAGGCTCAGTTCTCTATTACCTAAATAAATACATCCAGGGGAACCATGAGAAACAATATGGATTGAATTTAAATTAGAGTATTTGTGTAATGCGTTGCTAATTTGTTTTATACCGTCTTTGGCTGCGTCAAGGATTATTACTTCTGTTCCATCTACAACACCAGCAACTAAAGATTGATAATTTTCTACTTTTGTATCTATAAAAACTAATTGTTTCATGGCTTATAACCAAATGATAGGGGAATATTTTTAGTGTAGTTTCTATTTTTTCAAAGATCTATACGCGATTGTGCTTAAAATCAAATACGATAAAAAACTACCGTGTTTATCAATATATTTATCACTATTTAAGGGTAATTACTTAAGTGTATTTGCTCCTAAGAGCGAGAGATAATATATTTGTTTTTTACAATAAAAAACAAATATATTATCTAGAAAAAAATAATAGGTCTAAATACGTATAAATACAATATAGATCGTATTTTTGGGCTTTAAAAATTAGATATTATTACTAGATTTTTTTAAAATAGTATTGCCATAAATAAGTAAAAGCACTGCCTATTGGTGCTAATAGAGCAGTACTTACATTATTTCTCTAGAACTTTAAGCACTATAAAAAAGTTTTAGAGTAGGTTATAAGCTAATTAAATATTAACACTAATTATTGGTTCCGATCGAAGCAATTAATAATTTTCATGTTTAGGTAAAAGTTACAAGTTGTCCTTTAAATCTTAACCCTAAAAATATTTATCTATTTATTTTTAATAAACACTATAAAACCCTTTATGTCAATTTTCCTTATCTTTGCTACAAATAATGACGAAGGGGAGAAGGGGAGAGAGGGGGAAGGGGAGAAAGATATGCAACAATTATTAAGTAATTTGGTATTCCCTTTGACCCTCGAGCGAAAAAAATGGGATACAAGCCTTACAACAATTCTATTTTTTATAAAGTACCCCTCTAAAACCGAATTGATATGAGGAATTGATTTTATATCAAATTTTTAAAATTATGGCTACATATCTTTCTCCCCTTCATCCTCTCACAATCATTTTTAGCAAAGATAAAGGAAATTGGTATTAGTTGGAAGCTGATTTTTTTGTGCGAAGCGAGATCGAACCTGCCAATACAATTAAGGCAGCACCAATAAGTGAGGTTTCATCCCACAATTCATTCCAAAAGAACCAACCCAACAAGGCACCAAAAGGCACGGAAGTATAAGTAAAAATTCCTACATTAGAAGCGGGTGCGCTGGCATAACCGCGAGTTAATAACAACTGACCGAGGGTGGTAGCTATTCCTACGACTATTAACATCAGCCATTGAAAAAGAGAAGGAGTTTGCCACGTCCAGATTAAGGGTATGGCGGATACACACAAACCGATCGAAGCGAAATATAAAACTATACGCAGTGTCGGTTCTGTTGCTGAAAGTTTGCGTACGGTGACAAATGCAATAGCAGCCATAATGCTACTAGCTATTGCTACTAAGATCGCCCAATCGATATCTGCATCGGGTTTTAAAATTAAGAATACGCCGATAAAGCCGATGGCGATCGCCAGGCGAGTAAGATTTAAAATTTGTTCTCCGAGCCAAGCAAAAGCAACTATAGGAATTATTATGGGTATGGTTGACTTAATTAACATCAGATTTCCCAAAGAAATATGTGCTATGGCATAGAAAAAACAATACATTGCAGCAACACCGGACAGCGAACGCAGCAGGTGTAAATGTAATTGGCTCGTTTGTAGAATATTTAAATCTGCGCGAATTAATAGAGGAATTAAAGCAAGCAAACCAAAGAAATTGCGAAAAAAAACGATCGACTCATTTGGCAAATTAATGGACAATAATTTGATTGCGGCAGCACTAATTGCAAAACTCAACTCAGCAGCAATGATAAATAACGCTCCGCGAATAATACTTTGCGATCGATAGCTCATATAAATAAATCTGGGAGACGGGGTTGGTATTCGTGTTTGTCTTCTGGAGTTCCATCGAATTCGTAGTATTCTAAAAAGTTTTCTGGACTGTTGGCACCACCTTTGAGAAAATATTCTCCTGTTTCAGCAAATTGTAAATAGTTCTTTCCTACGTAGCGCAGTAAACCCTTTCCTCGGAAATCCTTTCCTGTTTTATCTGAAGGGGCGATCGCAAACGAACCCTTAGCGCCGTCAAAAGCTACCCCTTTCCCCGCATTGGGATCTTCGTTAATTGCAATCCAATTCCCTTGGCGAAAAGAAGCTACGTAATTCCAATTTCCCTCTTCATCTGGCATGAAATTGACTCGCCATTTGTTCCCTGCTTCAGCACTAGTTTCAGCTGCATTTCCGTCAGCAACGTAATAACCTGGAACTGTATAGCTTTTATTTTCTTGAGTAAAAGTAACGTCGAGACGATAGTCGCGAAAGGGATTGGGTTTAGCATTCTCAGAAGTTGGGAATCCCTCAAATGTTATGGTTACTTCGTGCCATTTCTTCAACTCCCCTGAGACAACACCATATTTTTTAAACTCAATATTTGTATGGTTCTGACCAGTACAGGAAGAGAGTGCCAAGATTATGAAAAACATCAACACGCTAATAGTTCTAAGCACGATCGACCTCTAAATTTAATTTTTATTTTGCCTCGAATTCTTTATGAGCAATTCAAAATTTAAAATTAAGATTCTTTTCTTAAGTTAAGTCGATCGGCCACTACCAACTTCTAGCAATTCCCAGTTGCACTTCGTTTGCTAGGAGACTTGCCGATCGCAGTCGATCATTTTAACCAGCATGCCCGAGATTCGATCGTACGCCTCATTTAATTCTCGAGCTATTTTTGCATCGATATAACTATATTGAAGAGCAAATTCTATCCATACTTGTGTTTTTTTTACTTCTTTCCAGGATTGATTCAAATTAGTAATAAATGCAGTGTCGATATGCCTTTGTTTCCAAGCTTCTGCGAAATAAGTACAAACTGAACGAGACGAGCTGCGAATTCGATCGGTTAGCGAGCAATTTTTTTTAACAGGAATTTTTTTTGACAATTGAATGATTCTCATGGCTGTATCAAAAGCCATTTGGTACGCGATCGTGTCTTTATAATTTTTAATTGTAACTTTCTCGTTCTCCAGAGCCTCTTTTACATCAATACTAACTTTTAAATCGACGACTTCATCTGTTTCAATCGTTTCTCGGGCTAATATTTGTTTGCTTTTTGGGGTTTGAGATTCTAAGGCTTCATCAATTTCTAAATCTACTTCTGCCCAAATTTCCTTTAATTCGAGAGAATCTAATTTTTTAACTAAATCTACGTCTTTCAATAATTCCTTAGATAACACGAGCATCTTTTTCTTCACATAACAAACATCCCTGCATATATCTTAATCTTTTTTTAATTGAAAAGAGATAGAAAATCTAGTGACTGTAGTTACTAGATTTTAGTGTTTTAAATCACATTAATTATTATATTTAGCGAAATAGTTTATAGAAAATACCTAAATTAAAGTGGTTCTTCCGATTAGGTCATGCTAAATTAACTACAAAATTAGAAAGAAAATAAACTTCGTAAACGAAAATTATTTTCTTTCTAAAGCCATCGAGCCCTACAAGTCGAGACGATCGGTAAACTTATGTATCATTTGCTCGGGGTTGAAAAAAAAAGTGATAGATTAGTAATTGAAGCCTAAAAAACTTCCCTGACAGAGATTACAGGTTTGTCCACATTCAATGAAGGAGGTCAAACAATCTGTTTTATCTAATATCTGTCTCGTTAAATAACAACAGTAACACTCAACTAAAAAGCTGCTCTTTCCTAAACTAAAAAAGAGGGAGTTAATTTACTAGCTAATAGGAAACAGTAAAACTCTAGATTGGATTAAGTAAAATAGGAAAGCTCTCGGCGAGTCTAGCTTGGGTGTTGTTATTTTGAGATAAATCCTCAGTTGTTTCAGTTCAGTGATAGGCGTGATGGTTAATTTGAGAGTAATTATTTGCTAACGATACAAGGCAATAACTCTTTAGAATGGAGTTTCTAGAATATTTCCAGGGATTGTTATTAGTAGATATATAGAAATACTACGTGAAATGTGAGATTGACTTTATCTTAAGAATGAGAATTTTAGCCGTTTTTTTTCACAAATCAGATCGAATTGCGATAGAACCCAGACAATCAAATAAAATCTGTCTGCTTGTCTGTACGTAAATAATTATTCATCTTTTTCTTTAAACAGACAATATTTTATTACATTTATTTAAATAAGTTTAATTAAAATAACATATATTGAGTAATTGCCTCAGTATTAACTTGACAATGTTAAATAAGTTTCCAAACCTCTTGGATATTAATTCTGGTGACATACTCCTACAACGATCCTGACGTATACAGTGTAGGCTTGTCAACAATTCCAGCTATTGCAACGGAATCCTCGACGAGCTTTATTTTAAGTCCGCGATTGAATATAGTAATAATTTAGTTTCAGA
>JASJDA010000100.1 GCA_030065755.1 Prochloraceae cyanobacterium
GGATTAACCCACATTTCCAGGGTTTGATTTCCTGTAATTTGCAACTGTTCTGAATTTCCTAAATTAACGCGCTCGTCAGAACCATCTAAACTCAAGACCCCATTACCAGCTAAATCCTCAATAGTACTGGCATTAACAGAACTATCGTTAAAATTCCAATAACCGACTAAACCTTCTTCCGAACCAGTGAGTGTTCCATTGTAGTTAGCACTAATTTCTTCGGCGCTACGTGCAGTATTCCACACTCTCACATCATCAATTTGTCCTGTGAAGTTACTGACATATCCTTTACCAATATAAGCCGAGTCATTTCCTGCTACAGCTGCATCAAAAATAGTTTCTGAACTGTCAATGAGATCGACTTTTTCGCCATTAACATACCAAGTTATGGCATTGGAATCAAAGTCTCTGACCAGTGCAATATGAGACCATTGATTTGCTTGGAGTACATTAGAAACTGTCTGGACTCTTTGATAAGAGACGTTCTTTGTACCACTATTTGAGCCTGTAATTCCATAGTAGTAACTAAGTGAACCATCTTTTTCAATTGTGATTGTTCCTTCACCACCGTAGGCTTTACCGTAGGGATTTTGTCGCTGGTTGAAATTAGTAGGATTAACCCACATTTCCAGGGTTTGATTTCCTGTAATTTGCAACTGTTCTGAATTTCCTAAATTAACGTAATCGTCAGAACCATCTAAACTCAAGACCCCATTATTGACAGTGCCATTGACTAGATTACCCGCATTACCATCATCAATGATACTTCCGCCAACGAGTGTACCGTCATCGCTACGATCGTTAGCATCGCTACCTTCAATAACTAAAAGATCGTCATAGAAATCATCAATTCCGATTTCAATGCGATCGATTTCTACACTACCTTCAATTTTATTTTGGTCAGCATCGAGCTCAACAGTTGCTTTTTTGCCCCAAAGATTGACTTCTCCATTAATACTAAAACCTTCTTCTAATTCTATACCTGCAATACTAGTTGCAGTAGGAACGATCGCAATTAATGGATCGTTTTCTCCATCTCCATCGCTGTCAATTGAGGAAATATCAACATCTAAAATACTATCTAGTAAATCGATCGCATCAGAAACAACTGTTACTTCATTTCCCAGTTGTCCCAATGCATAAGAGGCTGCTGGCCCACTAATCAAATCTAATAAAGAAAGTGGTTCGTTGAGTGTGGTGACTAAAGCAAAATTATCGTAGTCATTGGTGTCGAATAACACCGCAGAGGCAATATCGTAATTGCCAAACTGCAAATCGCCAATTATGCCAACATTATCGATAAATGGCGCTGCGTAAGTTCCACCGATTTGGAATCCTAAGTTACGAATTGTCGTATCTGGAATTCCAAAAGGATTTACCCAACCTTCTTCACCTGCATCTAAAGAAAAATAACCTGTCACAGATTCAGGTTCGAGTGCGATTCCTCCAGTAAAATCTAATTGTTGTCCGTCTATTTCTAAGCCTAAACCAGCTGAGATCGAGAAGCTTGGTTCTAAATCTGTACCGCTGAGACTAAAACCTAATCCGACATCAGTCAGAGTAGCGCTAAATTGACTGCTGGAAATTAAGGAAATATTTCCCGCAATACTAGCCTCTAAACTCACATCTCGTGAAGTGTTATAAGATAAGCTAACATCGAGTTGGTCTAATCCTAATTGATTGCTAATCCAGCTTAAATATTGATTGTTAGAGTTAGCAAAATCTAGACTTCCACTTAGATCGATTTCATCGGTAGTAATAGTAACATCAATTACTGGTAAAGCATCCCCAAAAATATCATCTACTGTCTCAATTCCGCCACCGATCCAAGTTGCTAAACTGCCGAGCTCGAAGTCTTCGATCGCTACAGAATTCCAAGTTAATCCATTACTAGCTTGGGTAAAACTACTGGCAATTCCGAAAGTTTCTGCGCCAACAGTAAGATCTCCTGAAAAGTCTAAATTAGTACCGCCATTATTAGTGCTTACAGATGTAAATGTGGCGTTGCCAATGGAAATATCTGGTAAGAAACTACCAACATTAAATAAGCTAGTGAAATTAATATCATTTTGTAATGATATTGAAAAATCATTGCTTCCAGAATATGTTAAAGAAACAATGTCTGAAGTCCCAGCCAAATCAACTCCTCCTAAAGAGTCTTTAGAAAGAGTGAGATTGAGCGCTCCTAAATTATCTAAGAGATCGCTTGCTTCTTGGAATCCTCCTCCTAACTCCGATGCTAAACTAGCGAAGGAGAAATCATCCAGGCTTACTTGTTCCCAATCAAGTTTATTTGCTTCTTCTATAAAAGTACTACCAATTCCAAAGCTTTCGTTTCCTAGGGTGATCTCGCCGCTAAATTCATAAGAATTGCCTGTATTTTCAGTAGTAACCAACAAACTAGAATTACTAATCGAGATATCTGTTAAGAAATCATCTACACCAAATAGTTCGGTGAAATTAATCTCATTTTGCCAACTTAACAGATATTGATTTGCTGCTGGAGTGGTAATAGATAGAGTATCAGAAAGTTGTTGCAGACTTGAAGGTAAAATAGCATTAATATCGTTAATATTTAAACCTGCTGCTTCTAATGCGCTCGTCATTATTCTTCCTAAAAAATATTCCCTTTATTTTTCCTTTATAAGATTTTGAAATCCGATCTGACAAGCTCTTTTCAGCAACTTCACCATTTTTTATTAATTTAGCTGAAAAATATTAATTTAGCTGGAAAATCTTCTTGTTAAAGATATCAATCCATTTTTTTTCAGCTTTTTGTATTAATTATTTAAGCAATTTAAACCAAGACATTTTTAGTTCTCCCAAACCTCTCGTGTAAAATTAACTAGAAACTCGTGTAAAATTAACTAGAAAAATGCCAAGTTAAGCCGAGCTATTTCATTCTACGTGCTAGAATTTTCGGACTAAATTTTAAATACTTATATTAGACCTTTTGCCAAAGTCTCGTTCAAGAATATACTCAGTAAAAATACTGCCAAATTGTTGATAAAATCCAAAGAGGTTAAAAAACGGTTCTGTCAGAAAAAGTGTAAAAAACAAAATAAATCTATAGTTATACTGTTGACGTAAGTTTAAAACAACTCGAACGAGGAGAAAGCCAACAAGAAAACTGGTTGCTGCAAAGGATAATAAACTAGTATAGAGCGAGCGCTCCAGAGTTCAAGCAAACATTTCAGCTAAAACGTTTAAGACTTTAGTGCAGTCAGTATCAGAAAGTTTCCCAATCTTATTCAATAAACGTTTTTTATCAACTGTACGAATCTGATCTAAAACTACCTGTCCAGATTTATTCTCAAAAACAACTGGAACCCTTGTGGGATAGTTTTTGATAGCAGTTGTCATGGGATGTTTTTTATTTTTAATTAGGGAACCCTTTTCCAAATAATTATGTCTCTTCGCTTTTAACTTACCGCTATAGAAGGGTTCCCTAATTAAAAATATATTTTTTTCCATAGGTGCAATAATCACAGTCTGGATATTGTGATTCATTTCATTAGGAGAAATTATCAAGCAAGGGCGAGTTTTTCTAATTTCAGATCCCACTGTGGGATCGAGATTAATAATGTAGATTTCAAATCGGTTGGGTTGCGGATACTTTACCACTGCCATTCCGAGTCGTCCCAATCGTGTTGAATCTCCTCGTCAATCAAAAGGCGATCCGCATCAGCGGATCCGCGTAGCGGCGCGTCAGAATTTAATGCCATATCCTTAAATGCCTCATCCCAACCCTGGCGTGGTGTTTCTGCGGGGGAAATAACGATACACCCATCTTTGACAACCATTTCCACATCTCCAGTCAAACCGCACTCCTCAATAAAAGGTTTTGGAATTCGCACGCCTTGAGAATTTCCTATAGGTACGATTTTGGTTTTCATAAACCTTGGGCTTTTGTAATTACTATATAATTACTAGAATATCATAATTACCCAAATCAAAAACTCAACCAACCAACTAATTTAGTTAGTTTACGGAAGGAAATTATTTTAAACGTCGGAATCCTTTTTACTTAAAACTATGCTTGCGGTGCCATTAACCTATCGCTATAGAAGGATTCCGACGTTTAAAATGAATTATTCGTTACCTCGTTTAAAGCCAGCAAAAGTTTTGATAATGTTTGTTTTAGTTGGTATTGACAATCTAAAAAACAAGCGCTCGCAAGGTTTTAATCTCCCTCGGAATCCTTACAGACTTTCACCGCTAATACCCGTATAACTTGGAAAGGTTCAATTGCTCATGAATTGGTTGGGCATCGAGAAGCAGCAAAAGCTTCTCAGACACAATTAAACTCTTAGTCAATAATTCTCATCAAGAATTGGTCAAAGTTCACCAAGTAGATATTTCTACCTCTTTGATTGGTAAAAAGATCATTAATATTTGTCTATCTAATTCAATAAAATTATCAAACATACAATCATCATCGGAGTTATTTTTCTGACCATAAAATACTCAAAACAATACAAATCGAGAGAGTATTTTTAGCAGACCCAACACAAAGCGTACAAAAGCTCATAGAGATTAGCTTAATTCGCCAAAAAACTAATGAAAATAACACTAAATCCTGAACAAGAAAAGGTAATCAACTCTCTAATTCAAAGCGGTCAATATCCTTCTGCTGATGAAGCGATAGCTGCTGCTATAGAATTACTAACTGAGAGTGTTTATCTAAGCAATGAAGATAATCGCAAACAGTATGAAGAGTGGGTCAAAGAAACCCGCCAAAAAGTAGCAGTAGGTTTAGAACAACTCGAAAGAGGAGAAAGTAGAGATGGAGAAGAAGTTATGATTCAACTCCTTGATAAAATAAATCAAGCACAAGAAAATTTTGCTTAAGTAATTATATTATTTCTCCATAAGCAGTTCAAGATTTGGAGTCAATTTCTGATTAGTTTTTGAAAGTTTTTATCTCGAATAATCGTTATACTTACGGCGCATCGCACCGCTACGCTGCTCGTGAACGAGATCGCCATTGACGGAAAATATCCCACCAACCTCACACGAGCGCGCAATTATTAATTAATATTTACCAAATCTTGAGGACTAACTGCTTCTATTCCTTCGGCTCGATAGCGTTCAAAATCACCAACATTAAAAGTTAAAATATGAGTTATACTATGAATTTTCATAGCTGCAACCAAACGAGCATCATGAACTTGTACCCCCATAACCTGAAAATCTTTAACTAACCTTTTCCACTCTGGATAAATATCTTTGGCATCAGAAACGACAGGAAAAATCCGCTCGATAAATTGTAAAAGTTTAGCAGTTTTTTCTAGATCTAAACCAAAGCCATTTTTATTACTAGGACGAGTAGCAACATTCCAAAATTCAGCACAATTTTGTGGTGTGATATATAAATTATCACCTTGACTGCGAAGTATGCGGATAGCTTTACGAATAATTGGATGTTGGGGATGATTGCGGTCTACTAATCTCAGCAAGATGTTAGTATCGACTAGATAATTCATATTTAGGGATGATCTTCGTAAATACTAGCACGACTAACTGCATAGTCAGAGAGGGAAGGTAGAGAATTACTTACTTCTCTTAACATCTCTTCGATTATTTTTTCGCTTTCTGAGGCAGTTATTGTTGTTTTTGCTTCTATTTCTGGCTCTTGAATAGTTTTATTATCTTGATTCTTTTTGAGACTATTTTTATATTGAAGATACTCAAGAAAAATCGCTAATTCTCTTAAAGATTCTTGTGGTAAATTTTGAATCAATAATAGTATTTCTTCAGGTATAGCTTTGATTGTAGTCATTGTTAATTCTCCAGTATCATTTCTTAATTAAATATCTAAAACGAATGTCACTTATCGAGCGCGGAGACATTTATAGAGCGAGACATTCGTGCATAATAGTTTACCATTGGATAACTTCTGTGATATCGCCACGACCTTTGTTATGGTACAAGCCTAAGCCATACTTACCATTGTGGTCGTCAATTGCTACTCTATGCCGATTCATCCAATCTTTAACCACCATTCCATTACATCCACTTAATTGTCTCAAAGCTTGATTATTTATTACCCATCGCTCGTCGTTACTTGTAGCTTTCATGTCGTTATGTGAGGTAAGCGCTAAAAATGACCTTCTTAATTTCTCTTCAGCAGCGTTACTAGTTCTATTTTGTTTTAACTCTTCACTGCTCATACCTTCCCAGTCTGTATCGTCTTCTTTAGGCTGAGGTATGAAAGTCTTTTTAGTAGAAACAACTTCTGAGGCGGTAGGTGTCTCAACTGCTATAGGTTGAGGGAATAATTTTGATAGTTTTTCATCCAAGATCCGACTAATTCTAGCATCTAAATTTTCCATTTCTAGCTCTTTCTCATGCGAGGCTTGTTGAATTTTTAACTCTTCATTTTCCGTTTGTAACTCTAAGACTTTTGACTCTAATTGTTTAGCTTTTTCCAGCTGTTTCTCAGGCTCCAAACGCTGAGCTTTTAACTCTTCAATTTTAGTTTGTGATTCTAATAGTTCCCCCTCTAATTGTTTAGCTTTTTCTAGCTGTCTCTCATACGACGCTCGTTGACTTCTTAACTCTTCAATTTCAGCTTGCGATTCTAATAACTTTTCTGATAATCCCTTAGCTTTTTCTAGCTCCTTGTCATACGACGCTCGTTGACTTTTTAACTCTTCAATTTCCCTTTGTGATTCTAATAACGTTTCTGATAAGTCCTGGGCTTTTTCTAGCTGTTTCTCATGCTCGGCTCGTTGAGCTTTTAACTTTTCAATTTCCCTTTGTAGCTCTAATAATTTTTCTGACGATTGGTCAGCTTTTTCTAACTTTTTCTCAGAAGCAAATCTTTGAATTTTTAGCTCTTTATTTTTTTCATTTAATCCTAACAATTGAGCTTCTAACTGCTTAGCATTTTGAGCAATTTCAATTAACCTTTTCACAGTTACTTTTTGGTTGGGTAATGACCACTCCTTTTGTAACTCCTTAAGAACTCGTACATCCTCACTATAGACTCTAATATGACCCAGAGATTCTTTTTTCTTTTTAACTGGAATGGGACTTTTTTTATTTTTAATGAGGAACCCTTTTGACGATAACTTTTCTGCTTCGTTTTTAACTTGACTACTATAGAAGGGTTCCTCATTAAAAATAATATTTTTTTCCATAGGTGGAAATGGTACGGGTTTTTCAACGTAATAATCTGTATAACTTAAAGTAGTCATTAAGTTCTGCAAGTCTCTATCTGTAGGCTCTTCATGAGTATAGTGTCCTAAAAGCTTAGCAGCGTGTAACATCTGTTCCCCAATAGATCTAGAACAGTCGCGAGCCGTGGCTAAATTAGCATAAGCAGCCCGTAGAGCTTTACAATTATTTTGCTCTTCATCGTGCCTGAGAGCCAACGCTGGATTGTCATTATCTCTATTGTCAAATTTAGCCCTGACAACGCGATTTAAAGAGCCATTGCGACGGCTATCAATAGAACGATTTTGCTCTGATATATCTCTAGGAAAATTAGCTTTTACTTCTTTTAGTAATGTTCTTATACTTTCATGTTGTTGAAGCTTCTTATATTGCTGAATAATGTAGCCAGATGGGAATAGAGTAGCTATCTCAAATACTGGTTTTTCACCTCTCTTTTTACCTTGACCAGAAAACATTACGTGATAATCTTTACTCTCGATCGCAGTGAATTTGGCCCGCGCTAATATTTCATGAGGTCTTCTACCAGTGGCACAAATTAGACCAACTGCTAACTCGTGTGGCTCGTCACTTTCTAACAACTCAGCAACAACCCTAAAGTATTTTTCGGGGTCTATTTCATTGCTATTTTCCAGTCTTTTTGTAGCGCGGGTGGTGGTGTTTCTTTCTAACCATTCATCATCCGTCAAACCGCATTGGGTGAGGACGTAATGCTTTAACTGCGTTCCTACTTGGTTTCCATTTTTATCTAACTGTGGGACTGAAACGGCATTTTTTCCTTGTTCTAAGTCAAGCTCTTTAAACTTCTTATAAAAACCTGCTCGACTCAATACAGTGCCTAAAGACTTAACGCTATATTCTTGCAAGGCAATCCAAGAGTTAAAGCGATCGCAATGTGGCTTCATTTCCTCAAACGATTGCAAATCCTTAGTAGCCTCATATAGCTCATTTACTTTTGCTTCCAGTGCTTTTGACATCTTTTATCTGAGCTGATTAACTAGTTATACTTTACTAACTGGTTACATTGTAGCCTAACTAGTTAATCAACGAGAATAACTGGTTATAAAAACTCTAACTGGTTAACCCTACTAAGAGTTAATTTAAATCCGCTCCTATAACTCTACTGTCAACGGGTTCACTGGGATCTATGATGACGTAACCCATACTTTCTATGAGCCTAATCGCGGCATTAGGATCGATCGCCAAGTGCAAGCCAACAGAATCCCTTTCGCCTTTAACCGCGCGCTCGCTAATTTGGCTTATGTGGTTCAAATCGCCTGTCTTGAGTTTTCTAAAAACCTCGATGGGGTCTTCTGAATTACTAGCTATTGAGATCGCAGTGTCTAAAAGCATCTCGGCCAATTTCCTGAACTTTTTATGATGCTCTAAATGCTCTGTTGCTAATTCTTCAGCTTCTTTACTCCAAACATCGCTAACACGAGAAATCGTTTTCTCACGAGTTTTCTTATTAAGCTCAGCCCAATACTTTTCGCGTTTTGATACCCAGTTACCAGCTTTAGACCACTTAAATACAGTGGTTGTTCCTCGACCCGCTATCGATGCCAAATCTCTAAGCGAAATTAAATCCTTACTCTCGATATAGTATTGTTCGGCTTCATATTTATTCCAAGAGCGTTTTGAGTTGTCCTTTTTTTGCTGTTTCACTATTATTTATTGCCACTCGCTCGCCACCTCTTTGATACACCATCACTACATTTTTTGCTACTCTATTGCTATGCAATATTATTTAACCCCCAAATAATAGAGAAATTAAATATGTACTAAAACAGTTTCACTCCTTACTTTTGGCTTGACGCTGGTTTGAGTTTTCAGATAGTCATAAAAAACCCAGATTAACGATTCACTAAAAGCTTGCTTCTAAGAGAAAATCTGTTTGAAAGCCAGAGAGCGAGCGTAGTTTAGCCAAGCAATTATTAACTACCTCCCGACCTCGATCGACTTCTAGAACTGACCAGACTTTCTCTAAAACCTGAGTGGGGAACTGCGAGAGGTATGAGAGTAAAAATACTTCCCCACGGTAAATCCGCTCGATATTGGTAGCCAGATACTCTAAGTCTGATCGATCGTACTTTTCAACTGGAGCGCTAGAACTCTCGAAAGTTTCCTCAGCACGAGAAGCTAGCGCAAATTCCTTGAGACGTTCTCGATCGGATCTGGGCAAAAGCTTAGCCGCTTCGTTAAATATCTTTCTGGAAAATAGCCCGCAATCTTTATAGGTCTGCTTCAGTTTTCCTAGAGACTCAGGAGATGTACACTTGGCTAAATTCGAGGCTATATTTTCCAATTCTGAGGGGGCGATTTCTCGGCGCTCGGGTTCGACACTCTGGTAAGTATACCCTTCTAAAATCGTCTCTAAGCGCAATTTGAACATCTCAAACTGTCTTGTGTCCCCACGGCTACCAATCCACCTCAAAAACGTATTCAGCGCCTTCTGGGACATGAGCCTAATTATGCTGTAAATGTCCTCGTCTGGTAGATCTGGAGCCTCCAACATACTTTCTACTAATTTAAAGTCTTCCAAGCTTATCCAGTCTTCTTGTCTGGCTTGCGAAGTATCTGTTGATTCAGGCGAATTAACCTGTGAATCTGACTGACTACTTGTAGTATCTCTATTTTGTACTACGGGAGAATCTTCTTTTATTGCCTCCCGATTCAAGCCCGCCTCCCCTTCTTTAGAGATACCAGAATGGGGGGGGTTGATTATCGACACCACACGCTTATTGGTATATATAACACTAGGCTTGAGGTGTCCGAGGTCTGAGCTAGGTGTGGCAGGGGTTTGCTCGGTTGTGTGGAAACTTTCGCCAACGGAGGTATTTTTTTCTGTTCGTGCCGTCTTTTTAACGGCAAGCTCTTCATATCTCTGGTCTAAACTGTCTAGTATAGATTGCCGAGAATTTTCGATATCTAGGATAACTAGTTTGTAATATCTGAGCTTTTTGCCATTGGGTAAGTTTTCAGTACGAGAGTTCTCAAGCTTCATTCCCACTTTCGCCAAAATTCTTCCAGCAAGCTGTACCTCTGATATTTGTTTGCTGGCTGTTATGTTCAGAGCTGTTTTGAGCAGTGAGCGCATTTTGGGTTGACAAGCTTTTTTGTGAAGCTCTTTAAAACTCTCAGCGGTGTACTCTTTGTCTAGATTGTTAATATCGATAATATCGAATATGCCTGTGTCTGATATCGTTTTAGCTTTTAGATAGTATGTTTTTACATCAGGAAGAAAAGGGACTCCTTCACTAAATTGTTTGAGCTTATGCCGCCAGTGGCTCCGATCCTTTTCTTTGGCTTTCTCTAGGTTTAAGAACATCCACCAAAGTTTTACTTGTTTAAGCCAGGTTCTTCGGTCTTTTAAAATTGCTTCGTGAATAAATGTTTGGGTAAGCTCTGTTTTCGGTAGTTCAGCTTTTAAGAGAGCTTTTTTTACTTGGAGTTCTTTCTCGGTAGAGAGTGATAGGTTTCTGTTTAAAGCTTGAGCCACCTCAAGAGGCATATCTTCGGCGTTTGCTATGTTAGCGGCGCGTGTTTCTAGATTTAGCTCTTTGTTTTCCTTGATTTCTTTAGATTCTTCAGTTTTGTCTTTGCACTCAAGTAAATTGATTTCGTGTCCTTCTTCTCTTAGCTCCTCCTCAAGCACTTCAGCAAGGTGGGCAAAATCGAAGTTTCTTTTAGCGATAGTTTTTGCCCAAAGGTCTATGTGGGGATTGTCCCAGGTATTGGTTTCTGGATTTCGCATTTCAAATAGCGTAGCAAGCAGTGACTCATCGTCTGTGTCTGCTCCCGAAAATTCAAGAGCGAGTTCGATAGCCAACGATTCTTGAGCGTGATACTTGAGCATTTGCGCTTTGACTTCTTTCCAGAAATAGCTGCGGCATCCTGTGATATTGCTGTGGTTAGATTTTTTTACCCAGATTACTCTCGGTACGGCTGCTCTTACTCTTGCCAACATTTGGCGGCATTGGGACGGGACTATAGTACCAAAGAATAAACCAAAAACTTTGTCGAACCAAGGGACTTTTATCGACCATTTCTTGAATCTTTCCTCAGCCTCAATCGAGCAACCCACTCCCATAGAAGGACTGTAAAGAAGTATTTGAGGCTGTTCAATTAGGATTGCCTCATCTGGATTTTTTACGAAATCCTGTCCCCATTGTTCTCTAGTAGCCGTACTATCTATTCTGGTGCATTTTATTCTTGGATATTTTTCTAAAATTATCTTCTCTAAAGCCTCTAGTTCTGACTGGTTATCGCAAGCGACCACGAACCTCATTTTTCTGGTTTCCCCAGTCCCTTCAATTTCTACGTCTTCCTCAATCGAGTCATAAATCTCCTGTAAGATCTTGTCTTTCGTGCCTTTGTAAAAATCGATTTTCCACCGCTTTGGTTTGGCGCTATTTATTACTGTATAAACTGGAGCGTTTGGCGCTAGTGCTTGGGCATAATTCAAACTTCTATTGGATAAGTCTGCGTCCGAAAGGATAAGTAGCCCTCTGTTATTTACGCACTCGGGAATTTTTTCTTGTAAGACTTTTAATATTTTTGCCCTTCGTTCTTTACAGGTAGAACTAGTAACTATATTGCTGAAAACTAACTCCACTTCATCAATAATTACTACTGTATTGCTCCAGTCTCTATGTGCTAGTTTTGGGAGAGATTCAGGGCATAAACCAATACCGTTAGCTAGAATTATATCTTTAGTTTTTTCAGTTTTTTGCTTCAGTACTTTTTTCTTTTCGTAGTTAACTCGCTCGGCGTTTCCCAATAAATCTTTTTGTCTACTTGTTTCAACAAGTTGTTCCGCCTCTTCATAGTATTGCCATTCATATGAGTCATCTTCTCGCCAATTTAACCCTAGTTTGTTGCACGCCTCTCTCCCTAGTGCAATTCGAGGACTAATGAGAATTACATTCATACCTTGCTCTCTGAAGAGCTTTACTAGTTCTTTGATTAGAGTTGTTTTCCCCGTTCCTTTTGCACCTTTTAAGTTAAGAATTCCTGACTTAAAAGCGTCGAATATTTCTGGCGCTAGCTCTTTTGGGAAATGTGGCTCGTCAATCAACTTGTTGACAATACAGGTCAAGTCTTTGAGTGTTTTTATTTCCTTCAAAGCCGCTTTTTTACGTTTCTCTTTTTTCTGTTGAGAGGCTATTTTCTCAGCTATTTTGAAGAATTTTTCAGGAGTTAAATACTTTATTTTGAGTATTTTCTCTGAGCTAATTTCGTCAATATCCCCGTCGGATTTATTGACCTGCCCCCACCAAGCAATTTCAATCTGATATCCCCACTCGGTTACTAGTTCGATCGTTTGTTTAATCGTTCTTACAATATTGGAATTAGCGACATCTCCAGCATCTGGATAATATACTAGTTTTTCTGGCTGGTTTTCTTTGAGGACTCCTTGTAATGTTTGGGGACTTTTTGCAAAAAGCCCTCCAGAGGCTCCTACAAAATCCATATTCAGCTTAGAATTAGCGATATGTGGTTTTATACCTACGCTGTCTACAAGCCCTAATACGTCTTTAAAATTGCTATTCTCTGATTTGTGGACTGCTAGGGGTAACTCCCCATTCCTTAAGTGGCTGGTAGGTTTAGGAAATCGTTTTTTCTCTCCTGCTGCCCAAATGTATTTGCTTTCCTTATCCGAGCAGTTATCGCGTCTGAGCTGCCAGCTAACAAATTGACCTTTATTATTTTTTATTGGGCAAATTATCCCACTATCAAAATTTGTTAAGCTTCTACCGTCAAGCTTGACCCCTGCTAGACGGTTGTCTACTGGCTCTTTTAAATTTTGCCACTGGCTTACAGATTTATAACCACCTGCTATTATTTCCTCGTCAGTCAAACCTCGCTCCCGTAGTTGTCTGTAATGTTTCTTCCACAAAGGTAGTTGGTTTATTATTTCTGTAATTACGAGGTGGCGCTGCTCTTCAGACAATAGATGCTCGTAGCTTTCTGATTCTCGACGTTCGCTTTTTTGTTCTTGAACTGTTTCGACCGAGTAGCTTTTATGTTTCTGCCTGAGATTTTTTATTTCTATTTCTCTCTGCGAGCTTTTTGATGCTCCTTCGCGTTGTTGTTTTTGTTTCCAAGTTTCTCCTTTACGCGATAGAATTTTTTGTTGTCGTTTCCAAGCTTCTACCTCTTCTGGTCTTTGATGTTCGTGTTCGAGTTTCTTTGCCTCTCTCTTTCTCTGTTCGCGTTCTTTCTCTTTTCGTGACAAAGCTTGTTGTTCTCGTTTGTAAGCTTCTACTTCCGAAGAGTCCTTAGACATTCCGAAGCCTATTCGATCGTGCCCACAGTCTACTCGTCCGATTGCGACTGGTTCTCGACAATGAGTTGTGTTGGTCCTTAGATTTTTACGGCAGTCTTTTCGTTGGCCTCTACAATTTTCGCAACTTCCGTCTCTGAGGTATCTCCACTCAGTTGAAGGTCTGAGAATCATGCTGCACCTCCTCGCACAGAGGTGCTTTTCAATATTCTTCGCGCTTCTTCTAATGTCAGTGGCGCTGAGACTTTTCCTGATTCTTTGTGTCGAACTCGATAGCGTCTATCTATAGTTTTGCTCTCTCGATGGGCGATCTCGAAGAGATCCGCTACGCGGTGCGGTATGGAAACTATCTCGTATTCGTATCGGTTATGAAGTTGACTTTTATTGTTGCTTTTTGATATTATTTCTTTCATAGGGAGCCTGTCCTGTTGTGAATTTCGGAAGGCTTCCTTTCTGAATTTATAGACAACTAGTTACATTTCGTGTACTTGGAAAAATTTTTCCTCTCTAGTCGTCTCTGTAGCGTGTGAAATTTTCCAATCTGGTCTAATCTGAAAGTGGTTATTCTGTTTGTCTTCCTGCTCTTAGGAAGCGCTGTTGGTGGATTAGATTGGATTGAGTTTCGCGATATGGCAAAACACGTATAGGCTTGCGTCCCTAGCGCTACTGCGCTATATATCCCGCGCCGTTACGTGTCACACTCATAGCGATCGCAGTTACAATCGCATTCGCGTCACGCCCTACGTTAATTCAGACAGGAAGTTCAAACTTTTCTTCTTTTTTATTTGCATTAAGCATCTGTTCTTGCTTTGTCTTTTGAGACAATTCAATTTTCGGTAGTAGTGCTGGTCGTACCAACTCCGCAAAGTCGATCGCTTAGAAGTGTTTTCATGACGGTTTTTTTTTTTACTCCCTAGCCCTATCAGACAATAGGATTAGAGGTTTGCCAAGACCTAATGAGGTCGTGTAATTATTAATAAAATATAAAAAACTTTTCAAGACAACCACTTTTTGGTTCTGAGATCCTGTGATAACAAAGAGTTAACAAGTTTTTTGTCATCTAAAAATGCGACCGTCGAGATTCTCTATGTAACATAATTTTACATACTGCAATGATTCTTTACCTTTGATTTTTTTGTTCTGACTTTTCTTTTTTTCTTTTTGCGGGTGGTGGTAGAAGTTTCTGTTTTAGCAGTAGGTGCTAATGGCGTGTTCTTTTTTTTCTTTTTTCTCCCAGAGCTAAAAAGTTTAATCTTCCCATCTTCATCAATATGAGGAGTTTGAATTTCTTTTGTTCGAGCTGAATAGCTATAACAAGACTTCTCTTTTTCTAAATATTCTTTCCATAATTGGCGAATGTCTTTATCTTTTTTGCCAAGTACGATCGCTCTATCTGCAAAAAGGTTGTCATAGTTTCGTGGATATTTACTTCGAGTAGAAATAGTGGAAAACAGATTGATTTCTTCAGTTGGAATGTTTTCCACATCTCCCAATACAGCAGCGGTTTCGCGGAACCTTGAATAATCTTTCGTTTTGCCTCCTTCTATATTCGGTCTTAGAGTAAAATATCCTGCATCTTTCAACATTTGCTTGCAATGTTCTAATTCACTCCAGTAAGTCCAATGAGCTGCTGACGGGACGTACATAGGTGCAACATCATCTTGAATATAAATTTCTGATGCTAACTGATAACGAGAATGTATAGCTTGAGCCAGAAGTTTATAATATACTTGCTCCGTAAAAATCAGATCTGATTTCAGTTGGGAATTATTTAGCATATAGTATTCAAGCCAACGTGATATGGCCAAATATCGATAACAAAACATTTCAAGCAGTATCGTGCGCGGTTCGTTACTAGTTAAATTTATAGGAATTGAATTTTGTCGAGAGACAATAATGGGAATAAGTGGAAGGGCTTTTATAAAATTAGCAACAGTAAATGTTTTGTCGGGAGCAATAGTATTGCATTGAACGAGAATGAACTTATTGTTATTAAGCATGAGAATACTTTGGTTCTTTGGCGCTTATTATAAACTGACAATAGCCATCTTAATAGCTTCAAAAACTGTCGAGATTTTTGGTCACATATCGTACTAATAGTTGACAACAACTCCCGATGGCGAGCGAGTATGTCGGAAATAATTAAACCAAGTGGTATAGTTGACAATAGCTCTACTAAATTTGAACTTTTGAGGTGGGCAAATGATTTGTTCATTTCTTTTTCCCATTAGCTATTGTATGACATCGAGTAATACTCAATATCAAGCACTGTGGTTTTGTAATATTTTGTTATAGTGGCACTAAAATTATTGAGTATTATTTAGTAAGCAGGTTAGCTTAGTAATAAGAAAAGATGTTACTAGGCAATTATGTCGTCAACTAAAATGGTTAGAAAGTCAATTACCTTGCCTGAAGATTTGGCAAAAAAAATCGAAAAATTAAGCACTGTAGAACGGCGCTCATTTTCAGCCCAAATAGCTATATTTGCCGAATATTTCTTTAAGAGCCAGAAAAAAGAAGAAAATAATTGAGGAGAAAAAGTTGTTGCGTTCAATGAATTAGAAATATTTAAAATTACACTCAATCATCAAGTAGAGCGTCCAACATCCCAGTAACTTCACTTTGTAAATTTTGACGATTGTCATCGTAAATCATCAAAGTATTTAAGTTACTGTGTCGAGATAGCTTTTGAACTTTCCGCACGTCGCCATTAGTCTGGTTTAAAGCTTCAGTAATAGATGAATGCCGAATTCGGTGGGGACTCATTTGTTTATCTATCCCAGCCGATTTAGCATATTTTTGAACCAACTTATAGATGCTGTGAGTATTTAATCTGTTTCCCCAATATCCCTTATGAACAGCAGAGAATAAAGGTTGTGTTGGGTCTGATTCTCCTCTAGCATCTAACCAACGCGCGATAGCACCTATGGCACCCTTGCCTAAACTAATAGTCTCAGAGCGCCCGCTTTTTCCTTTGCCAGTAATAGTTAATTCTCCCAATGACGGGTTGTAATCAGAGATGTTGCAGTTGACCAGTTCGGAGCGACGTAAAGCATTACCCCACAGCAATAATAGAATTGCCTTATCTCGTATGCCTTTAATGGTGTCAGTATCTACAGCCGACAACATAAGCTTAAATTGTTCTTTGGGAATGCCTTTGGTATCGCGGTATGGGCTTAACTTCTCAGCTTTAATATTGGTCAAAGTATAGTGGCATTTCCCAATTAGGTTGGCATAGTTAACCAAACTTTTGATAGCTGCCAATTTCTGGTTAACAGTCGCGGGTGCTAGCTTTTGAGAAATTAAAAACCCGTGATATTGGGATACCAACTCGTGTGCCTGATGCCCGTCTAGTAGAAGAAATTGCCCTACAATATCGGCATTCAGTTCTACCCCCAGCCAGTGGAAGAATGCTTTTATATTCGAAAAGTACATTCTTTTAGTGTGTGGAGAACGCGAACGAGCAAGCCAATCATCCAATAGAGTATCGTAGCCAGAGTTAGGAGCTAACCTGTTACGACGAAGGAGTGGTACAAGATTACTAAGTTGGGAATGGATCTTAAGGCTTTCATCATGACTCATGAGAGAGAGGGATATTTATGGTCATTTGGCATGGAAAAAGGAGTGAAAAGAAGCATTATCAATACAAATGGGATTCCTAGTACTATAGCCATAGTTATATAGTGCTATAGTCTATTACTATTTCTCTTCACTGACTGGATGAAGTTCGTTTATGTAGTGATATAAGTAGGCTGCTAGCTCCTGGTCTAAACGATCGAGCGCGTCAGTGTCGCTTGGCTGCGGCGATTTAAATTCCATACCCTCTGGGTCGAGCGCGACATCTATTGCACCCTCTTTGAGCAACCACCATAAGGCTCTTGTAACCTGGGAATAGTTAAGAGTCCTTAAGCCGATCTTCTTTTTCAGTTTCATCAGCGATTGTTCGTCTTCGTCGGCACGTGACGGACGGTAGAGCGTGCGCCGAGCTACACTTAACTTTTCACCGAGCGCAGTTTCACTCTCTGGAGTTTCGATTTTTGGGGGTGCTTTGAAATCGTTTAAAACTTTTCGATCTCGTTTCTCAAACTTCTTAGCCATTAATATACTAGGTCTATTACTCATACACTATCATACTATAGCTATAGTGTATGAGTGCTATTTCTTTCCCTCTTTGGACCTGTCCGGAAAATAAGTTCGGCCTTAGTAACCCAACAGATAATGCTGGAGACTCAACAATCAACCCAAAAAGGCCGAACTTATTTTTGGACGACTTCTTTCTCCGAGCGTTTCAGTCGTTCTATTACTTCATCTATAAACAGATCGAAATTTTCGGCAGCTTTGCGGCTTGGCGGGTAATCGTAGACGGATTTAAATACACGCATAGATTCGGCGATCGCGGGTTGAGCTGTCAATGATGGTTTTGAAAACATCATCTAAAAATTGCTCGCGGCATTCTTCTATAGAACCCATTTGGGATCTTTTTTAGTGCGATCGCGACGGGATAAATTCGATCGCGACGGGATAACTTCGATCGCAACGGGATGACTTCGATCGCGACGGGATAAATTCGATCGCGACGGGATAAATTCGATCGCGACGGGATAAATTCGATCGCGACGGGATAACTTCGATCGCAACGGGATGACTTCGATCGTGACGGGATAACTTCGATTTTAATTAACTAAAATATTTGCGTAAAAATTACGCAAATATTTGTAAAATCATTTACTCAGAAGTTAAAAAATAAGAAATAAGTCTCCAGTTACAAAACTCAAATAAATTTCCTACATATCCTGAAAAGCTAGCGCGACCCCTAACTTTCAGGTATGAGCTAATCTTTTAAGCATTAGTCTA
The DNA here is from genome assembly GCA_030065755.1 of Prochloraceae cyanobacterium. Lineage (GTDB taxonomy): Bacteria > Cyanobacteriota > Cyanobacteriia > Cyanobacteriales > JASJDA01 > JASJDA01. The sequence goes on from JASJDA010000100.1 coordinate 18,320, forward strand.
ACAAAACAAAGATCGATCTTTGTTTTAGCATTATCTAAAGTTCTTTCAAAATTTTTAATTAAACTTTTACATCTTTCCATCCAGGAATTACTTCGTTCTATGACCCATCTCATTTTAACTGGAACAAATCCCGATTTTCCTTGTTTTTCTTTTTCAGCTTTTGATGGTTTTGGAGAAAGTTCAAATTTAATTTTGGTCATTATTTCTGGATAAATCTTTTTTAATTCTTCTTCTATTTTATGAGGATGATAGCCCTGATCTAGAAGAATAGTGGTTTTAGGTAGGTTTATTGGCTTTAATTTGAAATAATTTATATTTTGGCTTAACATTTCAATTAAGCCTTGGTCATCGGAAATATTAGCTTGAGTACAATGAGTAAAAAAAGGAAATCCTAAACTATCTACTGCTAAATGTCTTTTAATACCATTAGTTGCTTTGTAAAAACAAAAACCAGAAGTTTCACGACTGGCGTTACAAGTATTTTTTACAGCTTGAGAATCAATAATAATTAAAGTTGTCCATTCTGGTTTTTTATTAATTTTCTCTCTGAGTCTACCATGTAATATATTCATTATTTCTGTGATTAAACCAGAAGCTCTCCACTGTTTATAATGCCAATAAACTGTAGAATAAGGAGGAAAATTTTGGGGTAAGTCCCGCCAATTACAACCGTTTTTGAGTTGATAAAAAATAGCATCTAAAATTATTCGTTTCGACCAAGTTCTTGGTTTGGTTTTTTTTCTTGGGTAACAACGGTTCAATAATTGACCACTCTAGATCGCTTAAGTTAGTAGAATAAGACATTTCTGAATCAGTACATTTAAACTGTCGATCGTATCACTACTCCCTGTCTCTTGTCTAATTTAGTAGCGCTCGCCCCTGATCCATATTTTTGAGATTTTGTCAATACACAAATTCTAGATTGTTTAAAAAAAAGATCCCAAATGGGTTCTATAGTCAAGCCTGTGCCTTGGAGTGAGCTGAAACAGAAGGCTTATTTTTCCTATTCTAGATAGCAAGGATTATGTACAACTCTAGTTAAGTAGTCGAACACAATTAAAGTTAACTGTCAGATAAGGGAACAGGGAACGGGGAACAGGCAACAGAAAAGAGTTTCAGCAAAGCTTAACAGTTTTTTACACAGAGTCGTTTACTTATGTCCGACTACTTATTTTTTCGCTTGTTTATCATAAAGCTGAGAAATTTTAACTATTTCTTGTTTGATTCGATTTTTTAAACTTAACGGCTCAATTAAACAACAATTGGAACCGTAGCGCAAAACTTCTCTGGTCAACCAAAAAGGTGAAACGACTTTGCGGGTTACAGTTCTTACTTTATCTAAGGTGACATCGCTGAGATCGTCCTCTTTTGGTTCGTAAGCTTTGACTAATCCGCCGTAAAATTGTAATTGCACTTCTATATAGTCCAGACCGTTGCGCCAAGTACCTTCGATCGGCACGAGCGAGATTATGCGCTCGAATCGCAAACAACGAATATGTATGAGTTCTGGGAAATCAGTTCGCTCTGGTTCTTGAATATCTTCGGTTTGTTCGCACCAAATAAAAAGGTAAAATCTTTTCTCATAGAATTTAATTTCAGCATAATAAGCGTCAAATCCTAATTCTTGACTTTGGGAATTTTTGTACAACAAGTGAAAAGGTTGACGATCTTTTATGTGTTGGTCTGCAATAATACGCCAAGCTTCCATAGGCTGACCGACTTGTTTGAGTAAAGCTTGACGTATGGGAGCTTCGAGATTTCCTAATTCCAACAAAAGGCTTATGAGAGTCTTGGCTTCTTCTATCTGACCGGAATCTACTAGGGCTGCAATACCTGCACGCAGCGCCTTTACCTGAGTGTTATTGAAGATTAATGGTTCTCGGACTTCAAGACGATTTTCGACGATCGCTCTTAAAAGTCCGGAAGGACTGGGGCTTTTTCCCCAAAAGACATTTAAACGACGGGCGATCTCTTCAAGCTTTTCTTTGCCACCTGGGGGAAGTGTAAGTGTAATAGTTGCTTTTTTCCGATTCATGCTAAGTTACACTTGTAATTATGTTTTTCATATGCCATATTGATTATTGTATTGGTAAATGAGGAAAAAACAAATATTTACACGCTTTGTTTTTTACGAGCAACAAGAATAAATACTTGAGGAATAAATCATGAAAAAACGGCTCAGACTTAGGAATAGAGAGCCAAAATGGTTAGAAGAAATATATTTCAGCAATATACGTCCTAAATTGTACGAAAGGTACGCAAATTGCTATCAGTACGGTGTTAGAACGGGAAGAACTTTGGCCGAACATTTAGATTCTGCCTGTCAATTTATACTTACACTTACAAAAAATGCGGGAGTTTCAGAACAGGAAAGACGTGTAATTTTAGCAGCTACGATCGTTCACGACCTGAATAAATTAGACCCAAAGAGGCGTAAATTAAAAGACTTAGCTAGAGATAGAAATTTTGTGCGCTCGCAACTAGAACTAGCAGGAGTTAATGATTTTGTTAGCAGCGATGAAGATTTTGAATTGGTCAGAAGGCTGATAGAAAGGCATTCGGGTCACAATGTCAGCGACGGAATGAGATTTTTTCCTGAAGATGAAAAGATCGAGCGCTATGCAGCTATGCTGACGGCGGCGGATTTGTTCGATTTGGGAATTCCCGAATCTGAAAGATTTGCCAAAGTAGAAAAAGAATTAACTGTAGCTTTCGATCGTCCTTGTAATCTTTATCGAGTTAGCGTTTCTTCTGATAAAGGCTATATTACTTCATTATTGCTTGGTGCTTGTGAAGATGTTTTAGTTGACGCTCGTGGTTTAAGTCGTTTAGCTATTTTTCCCGATGGAGAAGTCTTTGAGGGAGAAGTTTTACCAGAGGGGGATTTAATTCGAGAGATAGCTATTTCTTGGCAAAACAAGATCGAGGGAGTTTTTGCAAGTAATATCCCAAGTCTAGTTAATCCTGAAACAAGTGGTATAAAAGTCGATTCAAAAGCGATTGAACAAGATTTGGATGAAACTTTGATTTGCGTTCAAGCACTTTTGGAAAAAAAGAAAGCAAAGTTTGCAAATCGAACAGAAGTTAAAAAGATTCAAAAAAGTATAAAGAAACATAGTGACAAAGCAGGAAAAGAAGCACTTGAATTAGCTGCTAACTTAGGGCTAAATCCTGTAACTAATGGAGAAGAATTTGCTATTTCTGAAGGAATAAAAGCAGCTTACATAAGTTATCAGAAAGCATTGGGAAAAAATCAAAATGAAAAAGCTTGGGAGTTGCTCGGTAAACAAGTTGGTTTGTCACCAGAACAACTGGAAGCTTTAAAATCCTTTGATATACTCTATGGACGCTGTTTATTTGCAGCTAAAGCCGCTAGGAAAGGAAGGGAAGGTATTATTAATGCTTTACAAGAGTCTTTTCAAATGAGACTCAAAGATAAGTCTGAAAATTCGGAACTAGAAGTTTCTGAAGAAATAATCGATGCAGTCGAGCGAACTTTAAATTTGCCCTTAAAAAGAAATTGGCAAGGAATTGAAGAACTAGAGGCTTATATTAATGCTAATCCTAAAAAACGTTGTTCTTTAGAAAGTACATCTAAAGAAATAAAAGAGTTAAAGAAGAACAATATGCCTCCAGGTACAAAAGTACAATCTTTTTCCAATCGCTTGCCAGGTGGTATGAGTGATGAACCTAAAAGAAGAGGTAATTGGATAGCATCTTTGGGATATAAATTAATTTCAGTAGGAGCTAATTTACCTAAAAAAAGCGAACAAAATCCACTTTACTCGCATTTTTCTTTGCCTCAAGGTTCTTCTCCAGAATTATTAATAATATGGCGAGAGTTTTTAGTAGATACTGCTGCGACTAATGGAGAAGGAGGAACTGTAACTATTGACGAATTGAAATTATATCGAGACAACATTTTAGAATTTAAGCCTCATAAAGTTGTTGGTTGCTCGCTTCCTAAGCGTCCGAATTATATTCATTCGACTGTTGTTATTCCTATTTATTGGGGCGATACTAATGCTTCTATTGCTTTACTAAAATCACTGAGATTGGCTTTGGAACTATCTTTGGCTTTAGAATTTGGTTTCCCTTTTGTGGTCAGTGGCAATTTAGAAGTAGAAACTCAGACTGAGTTTTATGGAAGAGTTGAAGGAATTCATTCTACATTACAACCCTTATTAGGAAACGGACAGTATAACCGTCAAGAAGCCGAAGAAGTTCTTCTCAGACTGCGATGTATTGGCTCTCTAGCAGTCTCTATTGCCAGTCTTAATAAGAAAGATGATTGTCTTTATGATTTAGCTCGTGCTGCTAGTAGACCCATAAGTTTTTATTATGTCATATTTCGTTGGATTTTACGGGAACAAGATGACCCAAATTGGGAATATTACTGGAAAAAAATTAGTCAGCCATTGACAACTTTATTGGAGAATATTATGTCAAATGACAACGATCGATTAACACTTTATCTTAAAGAAGCTGCCTTGGTTGCAGCCGAAGCAAAACTTTGGGGAAGTTCTTTTAAAAGAACAGCTCGAATAGAACCTTTTACTGAGTTTATTTCAGCCGTTCGCTCTCGAAAGCCTCATATGGGTTGGGAAACAGTTTTTGGCGCGCTAATTCAAAATTATCATACTCGACTCGATCGAATTCGGGAACATGGAGTTGGCGCAACAAAAAAAGAGCAACTCAAGAAGTATTACGAAGTATTGAGAAAACTTTTTCAAGAAGTATATCAAGACCGTGCAGAAAAGCTGATTGACGATCGCAAAACTTTAGAAGCTGCTTATTTATTTTTCTTAGAAGAAGCGCGTCAACAACTTAAACATGATTCCGAACAAGATTCAACTGAAACTAGCAAATTTACAAAGCCACGGAGATGAAAAGATGTTTATTGAAAAATTAACCCCTTTTTTGGCACCAACTTACGAAAATTTTCCCAAAGGTCGCACAATTGGTCTAGTAGTTTTAAGAACTACTTTGTCTGAAACTATTTTTCGCACTGAAGGTAGTGGAGAACCAATGTGTAGCGAATCAATGCACGCTGGTGTGGACGATAAGAGTATTATTTCCCGTTTGGTAATGACTAAGCGCAAGCAGATTGCACCAGAAAGACGAAAAGGAAGGGAATCTTTAAGAGCATACGACCTTCTCTATACAAGTCCCAAAGGTGATTCGATCTGTTCTTTAAACACTAATGCTCCTTGCGAGATGTGTATAGATTGTTTTTTATATGGTTTTGCTGCTGGTGGGGAAGGTGCGCAGAAAAGTAGAGTATGGACAGAAGATGCTTTTAGCCTCTTACCTTCCACTGAAATATTAGGCGAACGGACTCTTAACGCTCTTTACGAAAACGGTACGATGCGTTTGCCACAAGAAGATAACGGTAAGGCTAAAGCTTCGACTTCCCTCAATACTAGCGAATACATAAAACCAGGAGTTCACTTTCTAGATATTGTTACTTTCAAAGACGTGACCGTAGACGAGTTGCGATACGCCCTCGGCAATATTCTTTTGACTTCTCGTTACGGTGCTGTTTCTAGTCGAATAGGACGCATGGATAATGAGATTTTGGGCATTTTTGGCGGATTGTCTGAGCTTCCTAGTTCTTTGGAATTAGTTCAAGCATTACATGATTATTTCAATGCCACTGGAGTAGTCTTAGAACATCCTCTAAATAGCAGTCAGTTAAAAGAGGCGCTCGAGCAAATCATTTCTACTTGGACGAATAAAAGAGGAATATCGGTGCAGTTATCAAAAGAAGAATTGGCCAGTTTAATTGCCGATGTAGATAGTAATTGGTCGCTCTTTGAGCGAGAAAGTTTCCTCAAGCGTTTGGATCGCTCTTACGAAGCATTTCGCCGCATTCCTGTGGAAAAAGAAGCTAAAAAAAGTCAGAAGAAAAAAAATACTGCTACATCTAATTCTGAAAGCTAATTTACGATAGCAACCTGAATTAACACCATATTAGCACTATATTCACCGAGCGCACTCCGTTGTTAAAACCAAATTGCTCAACCGCGAGCGTCTCGATATCGCGCTCGGTAACAAACTCCAAATCTTATAACTAATTATGCAACAACTAGAATTACCTCTGGCTAGTCCCACACAAGGTTTGAAACAACCTTTTAAAAAAGTGATACTAATCGAACTTTGGTGTGCAGAACCGGTCTTTTTTGCCTCCAGAGAATTATCTGACACCTATTATACTGAAGGAGTAATTGGTAATTATGCCCTTGCTTATGCGTTAGGGTGGGCGCGTTCTCCCTATCGACTCAGAGGTAAAGCTACGGGAAAGCCCACTTACATTTCTGATTTAACCCCTTTAGCTGGAGATTGTTACATTCTACCTGCTTGGTCGGCTAAGGGCAAAGTATCCTATCGTTTCGAGCGTTTCAACGGCTTATCTGACTCTTATTGGTTTGCAATGACTAATAACCGAGTTGCTACAGCCCGTCAGGATTTACCCCTCAAACGAACTGGTAAAAAACCTAACACTTACAGACCTAGTAATTTTCCACAAACTGGACGTTTGCGACTTATCGAACGAGGAAATCGCTTTCATACCTTAGTCTTTGGAGAACGAGAATTACCTGAATATATCCGCGTTGGTAAGTTTATGAGCAAAGTGAGGGTAACTATACTCGATGAATTCAATTTAGTTACAATGCCAGTTTCTAACTATGAAAGTAAAGTGCTTTTGAACTCTGCCGATCTGACTAAAGAAACTAATTTACTGTCGTTCGATTTAATAGCAATACCACCCGTATCTCTTTTAAGAAATCTTCGCTTTCAAGGAAAAGCTTGGCAGATAGGAGATTTTATAGTTCCTGCTAATTTAGGATTTTTAGGAGGTAGAAGAAGGGATGGATAAAGAAAAATTATTAATTCAATTAGAACCGAAAAGTATTTCTGCTTGTTCAAATATTCCTCCCGAACTAGCTTTTATGGGTTCTGTTTTACAACATCAAGCAGATGTTTTTGAAAAAGCTCGCACCCATGACATTATTTTAGATGAAGCGCCAACTGGTACGGGAAAAACCCAAGCTAGTTTAAGCGTATTGTTGCATCAACCGAATAAAAGTGCTGTTTATATTGCTCCTACAAATGCTTTAATTACTCAGCAGACGCTCGCTGCTGAAGTTTTTGTACGACAAGCTAATTTACCCCATGTCGTCAAAGCGGCATCGGCTAAAGAAATAAAAGCTTGGTCTGACGTTCGAGTTGGTAAACGCTCTGGAGAAAAACTTTACAATGTTCTTCGCAACCCAGCAACAATTTTTCCAGAAGTAGGAGGCAACCGACCTATTTTACTGGTAACAAATCCCGATATTTTTTATTATGCCACTTTTTTTGCTTACAGTAACCTAGATAAAAATAATGTTGCCAGTGTCTTTTATTCCAAGTTGGCTACGGTCATTTTTGATGAATTTCATCTTTATAGTGCCAAACAACTGGTAGGACTGTTATTTTATTTAGCCCATTCTCATGTTTTTGGTTTTTTCAAAGCCAAGCGAAGGGTTGTTTTGTTAACAGCTACTCCAGACAAAGCTTGCGAATTAGCCCTAAAATTTTTGCAAGAAAAAGGAGTAAAAATAGCTAAAATTACTGAAAATAACCCCAGGGGGGTTCTCTTACCTTCCCAGGTCAGCGTCAACTTAGAAATAAGACCTCAACTCGATAAAGATGAGTTATTAGAAGAAATAGCAAGCGAAGTAGAAAAATTATTTCGAGAACGACCCGATAAAAATGGAGCGGTCATTCTCGACTCAAAAGATTCTATTAATAAATTGAGGGATTTATTAGTAGCTAAAGGTTTGAAAAATTATTGTGGTCGCATAACTGGATCTACGCCGCTGGCAGATCGTCTCACAGCTGTACAAAAATCAATAATTTTAGCAACAAGCACTGTGGATGTGGGATTTAATTTTGAAAAAAAACCAGGGATAACCAGACAAAATTTAGATTGGTTAATTTTTTCGACGCGCGATCGCTTTTCTTTCTGGCAGCGTCTTGGTAGAGTGGGAAGAGTTTTAGGTAAAGCGGAAACTAATATTCCATCGGACGCGATCGCCTATTTACCTGACAAAGCTTGGTCACAAGGAATAACTTCTCTAGATCCTACTGGAGGACGAAAAGAACTTACTAAAATTCTTGAAAATTTGTCTTGTTTAGAGCGTCCTTTTTTAGATATATATTGGCGTTCTGAAGCTTTTTTAGAAATTGCTCGTCCGCTCTCCGAACTAGAAGAGATGATGGAAGGACTGGCAAAAAATACTGTCATATCAGAATTGTACGATACTCTTAAGTCAATTTTTGGAGGTAAGCGCGAGTGGAATTATTATCGCTATCGTATGAAGGTTTTAAGAGGAGCAGAACAACTGGCAAAAACTTCTTTAGTTAAATTCCAAAAAGATTGGAAATACATTAAAGGCGGTCAAGCTTTTGTCCGAACTTTTATTAAGGCTAATTGTCCAGAAGATTGGGAGGATTTAAATAATGGAGTAGCGCCAATTGAAGAATACGAAAAAATTATTCTAGAAGATTCAGAAATAGCTTTGGAGTTGAAAAAATTTGCTAATATTTGGCGTGCCAGTCACGCACCTATATTTCAATTTCGAGATAGTATTTTTGAAAATTTGTTAATTAAAGATCCGAAAGCTTTGTTATTAGATGACTCGGAAGAGACAACTTTAGACCCAATTCACTTATTGCGTTATTACGAATTTATTGAAGATGGAAAATATATTATAGTGAGCGAGCGAGCTAAGACTCTTTATCAATTAAATTTTCGTTGGAGATATCGAGGAAGTAGAGAAGAATTTAAAAACCAAGAACTGAATAAATTAAATGCTTTTGAGAATTGTCATATTGAAAGAAAAATGGGAGGTTCAATATCACCAACCCCTCTACTTAAAGTAATAGAAAAAAACTTGTTACCAGGAGTTATTATTCCAACAGCAGCCAATCAAGGAACGATATTTCAATTAAGAAAGCAAGGTATAGCCGATTATCTTATTACTGTTGTCTGCGACGATTTACAAAAAGATTATACGTTTTATCCAAGTTTGTCAGGAATTCTTGCTGTAGCAAATAGCGGCGTAAGATTCAGACTTCCTGATGATGAAGATTTTTACATTATATGAGTTGAAGTATGCCTCACAGTTTAGTTATAAATATTCTGCCCCTATCTCCTATTTCTGTTAATTATCTTACAGGAAAACACTTACACGCTTTATTGATTAATCTCGTAAGTAAAGTCGATCCCAATCTCAGTGAATGTCTCCACCAGTCTCACTCAAACAAAGCTTTTTCTATTAGTCCGATACAAATTACTTCTCAACACTTCAAACATGCCCTTCGGTGGGGATATAATAAAACTATTCCTGCTGCCACTCCAGTATGGTGGCGTATTTCTTTACTAGACGAGCGCTTATTTAGCCGACTGACTGGGTTATGGCTCAATCTTACTCCAAAGGGCGCGATGCGTTTAGGTGATGCTCAGTTACAGATTACCAGCATTTTAGGAACCCCTCAAACTAACCAGCCTTGGGCTAATGCTTGTTCCTACGCCCAATTATACGAAAAAGCAAGCGCTCTCGAGCGCTCCTTTACCTTTTGCTTTGCTACTCCCACCACTTTTCGTCAAGGAAAATACGACACTCCTCTTCCTGCTCCAGAATCAGTATTTAAAAGTCTTCAAACTCGTTGGAATAAATACAGCAATAAAACTATCGATCGTCTTCCCGTAGAATCGCTTTTTCCCAGTGTCTTCGACATTCGCACTCAAAAAGTTATTAACTTCGGTAGCAAAATTATTGGTTGTACGGGGGTAGTTACCTATAGCCTTTTAGGAGAAGTACAACCCATACAGATCAAACAGTTTAACGCTTTAGCCGATTTTGCTCTCTACTGCGGTGTGGGAAGGAAAACAACTATGGGAATGGGAATGGTTAGAAGAGTAGGGGAGGAAAGTAACAAGTAACGAGTAACGAGTAGCGAGTAATAAATAATTCTTCTGACCTCTAGATATAAGGAGAGAAATTACTGTGAACGATACTGAATATATTCCCATTGCTGCACTAAATCAATACGCTTATTGTCCTCATCGATGTTGGCGAATGTTTTGTGCTGGGGAGTTTATCGACAATCAATATACTATCGAAGGGACTTCTCTACACGATCGAGTTCATACTTTAAGTGAGGGAAATCGAGACGATACTTGGCAAATTCGCGCAATTTGGCTTAAATCGGAGCGTTACAAACTTGTCGGTAAATCAGACTTAATCGAATCCGATTCTGGACAATTATATCCAGTTGAATACAAAAGAGGCAATAAAGGCGAATGGGATAACGACGAGTTACAAGTTTGCGCGCAAGCAATGTGTTTGGAAGAAATGACTGGACAACCCGTCATTACTGGTTATGTATATTATGCCCACTCCCACCAAAGACAGTTAGTAGAAATTACCAGCCAGTTGAGAGAAAGGGCGAGATTCACTATAGAAGCAGTACAAATATTGCTCTTAACTGGAGCAATGCCTAAACCAGTTTATACCAAACGCTGTAAAGGATGCAGTCTTTATAAAAACTGTTTGCCACAAGCAGCAAAAAAGGTCGCTCGCTACGTTGAAACAAATTAAACCTACTATCAATTGAAAAAAATGGGAACAGTATACGTCAGTCAACCTGACTCATTTATTGGCAAAATTGACGAGAGATTGAGTGTCAAAGCTGACAAAAAGAAAATACTCGACGTACCATTAATAAAAGTCGATGGTGTTGTAGTGTTAGGGAGAGCCACCGTTTCTCCTGCTGCGCTCGTCGAATTATTACAGCGCAATATTCCTCTCAGTTTCCTCACTCCAACTGGAAGATATTTAGGACGCTTAGAGCCAGAAGTAACTAAAAATATTTTCGTCCGTAAATCTCAATGGTCGGCAGCAGGGAATTCACCACAAGCTATCCACGCAGTTAAGGGTTTTGTCAGAGGAAAGCTGAAAAACTACCGAAATACTCTGATGCGCAAACGACGAGAAAATTCCCAAACCGATTTAGAAGAAGGACTTGCTAAATTAGACAGCGCTATCTCTCCTATAGAAACTACCTCAAATATTAACTCCTTACGCGGATTAGAAGGAGCCGGAAGCGCTGCTTATTTTGGATGCTTCGATCGACTTATCAAAAACTCTGACTTTCAGTTTAAGGGTCGCAACCGCCGTCCGCCAACTGATCGAGTTAATTCCCTACTGAGTCTAGGTTATTCTTTATTGCGTCACGATATTCAAAGCGCAGTCAATATTGTCGGGTTCGATCCATATCTAGGATATCTCCACTTCGCGCACTACGGTCGTCCTTCTCTAGCCTTAGATCTAATGGAAGAGTTTCGTCCCCTGGTGGTAGATGCAGTAGTTTTAAACGCTTTGAATCAGAAAAAACTAACTCCAGATGATTTTACTATCGAACCCGTTAGCAATGCAGTCCATTTGACTAAAGAAGGTTTAAAGATATTTTTGACCTTGTACGAACAAAAAAAACAATCCAAATTTAAACATCCAGTCATGAAACGTCAATGTACTTACACTCAAGCATTTGAAATTCAAGCGCGACTGTTGGCTAAATATCTCATGGAAGAAACCGATAAATATCCACCTCTTATTCTCAAATAAACTATGTACGCGATCGTTACTTACGACATTCCCGAAGACAAGCGCCGCACTAAAATTCATAATATACTGAAATCTTACGGTCAGTGGGTGCAGTATAGCGTGTTCCAGTGCGATCTAACCCAGACTCAGTATGCTCAACTGCGATCTCGACTTGCTAAACTCATTAAAGCCGACACCGACAGTATTCGCTTTTACTTTCTCTGTGGTTGTTGTCAGGGTAAAATTGAACGCATTGGTGGCGAAATGCCTCGCGACGATACCATTTTCCTAATCTGAATGCGCGGAGGGGTAGGTGTAGAAATATGATTGGTACCAAGAAGCTCTCAAACCTATACACTCTATGGCTTTGGGCTCATTATGACTCGGGAACGCCTCGCGCACCATATGTAGCAAGGGTTTCAGCTATTTTGACTTTTCGCTTACCTCTTTTTTTGATATGCTAGAGAGGTACTCGCGCAAACGCACCTTGAAAACTAAATATATCCTGCTTTTCAAGCGCCCGCAGTTTCTATTATTAATAAACCCTATGAGGGATTGAAACTTCACGGCCAATGTCACCCTATAGGGAATCGCACATTGTTTCTATTATTAATAAACCCTATGAGGGATTGAAACAAATCAAAAGTAGTGCCATCGACATTAGTAATAGGTTTCTATTATTAATAAACCCTATGAGGGATTGAAACAAAAATGTTGGCTTGGAATGTTTGGGATAAGAAACAAGGTTTCTATTATTAATAAACCCTATGAGGGATTGAAACATCTATATTTACCTCTAAACCAGGTAGATTCTCAAGTTTCTATTATTAATAAACCCTATGAGGGATTGAAACTCAAATGCTCTTCGCGATCGAAGTAAGAAAATATCGTTTCTATTATTAATAAACCCTATGAGGGATTGAAACCCGATCGACCAAGTCGTTGCCCCTGGAACTAGATGGTTTCTATTATTAATAAACCCTATGAGGGATTGAAACTTTTTTCATTGCTTTGATGCTTGTCTCTACATTAACCGTTTCTATTATTAATAAACCCTATGAGGGATTGAAACAAAACGGGTCCTACTATTGTACGTAAATTCGATTGTTTCTATTATTAATAAACCCTATGAGGGATTGAAACTGACTAAAATTCCAATTTCCCTACTCAGCCATGCCATGGTTTCTATTATTAATAAACCCTATGAGGGATTGAAACGGTTGTAAGCCCTATTGATTATGTCTTTGTAAATGTTTCTATTATTAATAAACCCTATGAGGGATTGAAACTTCCCAGGCAGAGCCAGCTAACTTAAGTATACCAAGTTTCTATTATTAATAAACCCTATGAGGGATTGAAACTTCTCCCTTGCCCGTTACCAGCTCCCGATCTACTAGTTTCTATTATTAATAAACCCTATGAGGGATTGAAACCTGTTGATTATCGCGTCACGTTGGCGGTGAATACTTATATTGTTTCTATTATTAATAAACCCTATGAGGGATTGAAACAGTAGAAACTCTCGGATGTGGGGGCCAAAAATAGATAAAAAAGTTTCTATTATTAATAAACCCTATGAGGGATTGAAACAAAATTAATAGCGCTAAGAGTTCGATACACGTCGTTTCTATTATTAATAAACCCTATGAGGGATTGAAACAAACGGCAAGTCTTCCGTTTTTTCCCCGTCTACTCGAATGTTTCTATTATTAATAAACCCTATGAGGGATTGAAACAATTGCTCGGGCGATTTTCTGTGAAGAAAGCACGCAGTTTCTATTGTTTCTATTATTAATAAACCCTATGAGGGATTGAAACTTACAGCTCGCCTAATTTTGCCCTAACTAAGATATCGTTTCTATTATTAATAAACCCTATGAGGGATTGAAACCTTTCATTATATCGCCAACATGATAATTGTGGCAAAATGTTTCTATTATTAATAAACCCTATGAGGGATTGAAACCTGTTTTCTCACGGTAAATAACTTTGTGTGTTGACGTGTTTCTATTATTAATAAACCCTATGAGGGATTGAAACACCTTGTTCTAATTGGCCACTTGGATATTGTAAACGTTTCTATTATTAATAAACCCTATGAGGGATTGAAACTAAGCGTTGCGCTAGGGCTGAAGAGATACCCAAAAGTTTCTATTATTAATAAACCCTATGAGGGATTGAAACGTTAGAACCTGCATTAGAAGAGGAGCCTACTACTGTTTCTATTATTAATAAACCCTATGAGGGATTGAAACCTATTCCTACTTGGTGGGAGCTAAGAAGTAGTAACTGTTTCTATTATTAATAAACCCTATGAGGGATTGAAACTTGTTATAAATGACCCGTCCGCCAACACAGCTTTCCAGGTTTCTATTATTAATAAACCCTATGAGGGATTGAAACATCTCCTTGGGGAACCAGGCAATAAACTTGACTTGTTTCTATTATTAATAAACCCTATGAGGGATTGAAACGGGCAATTGGCGAGATGGTGCGACCACTTCAGAGTTTCTATTATTAATAAACCCTATGAGGGATTGAAACACCGATTTTCCTTCCATGGGAGGAGTTGGATAAAGTTTCTATTATTAATAAACCCTATGAGGGATTGAAACACGGGTTGATTTTGTCCTTCGCTAAATTGCCAACCCGAGTTTCTATTATTAATAAACCCTATGAGGGATTGAAACCAACTCCTGGTGGTGCATTACCAGGTGGAGGAGGGTTTCTATTATTAATAAACCCTATGAGGGATTGAAACTTGTATTGATTTTACTTCACTAATAGCTGAAGAAGTTTCTATTATTAATAAACCCTATGAGGGATTGAAACAATAGCCCCTATCCCACTAAACCCGCTAACTCTTGGTTTCTATTATTAATAAACCCTATGAGGGATTGAAACTACTCCTCTTCTATTTCAAATGTTTGATTTTCGTCAAGTTTCTATTATTAATAAACCCTATGAGGGATTGAAACGGGGCAATAAAGCTACTTGCCTCAATGGTCCACGTTTCTATTATTAATAAACCCTATGAGGGATTGAAACTAGCTAGACCGTTTTCCCCGTGAGCTTTTCGGGCGTTTCTATTATTAATAAACCCTATGAGGGATTGAAACCTATAAGACAAATTGAAGGAGATATGAGTGATGGAAAAGGTTTCTATTATTAATAAACCCTATGAGGGATTGAAACGGGTATAATTTAAAAGGAGTAGTCGGTGATATTTAGTAACTGTTTCTATTATTAATAAACCCTATGAGGGATTGAAACAAAATCAAACTCAGTACCATCCTGATTACTAACTCGAATTATGGTTTCTATTATTAATAAACCCTATGAGGGATTGAAACGCTATCATTAATCTCGCTAGACTCACTAGCTTGCTGTTTCTATTATTAATAAACCCTATGAGGGATTGAAACAGGCTTTCGATCTTGTAATAAAGCATAGGAAATTTTAGGAAAGTTTCTATTATTAATAAACCCTATGAGGGATTGAAACAAGTTTTTCCTGTGAAGGGGTTGATTGTTCCTGGTTGTTTCTATTATTAATAAACCCTATGAGGGATTGAAACCGAGAAAAACATCCTTGTAGAACAACCAGGCTGAATTGTTTCTATTATTAATAAACCCTATGAGGGATTGAAACAAAAACTATTCTCAAGCTGATATAAATAAAGCACAAGGTTTCTATTATTAATAAACCCTATGAGGGATTGAAACAAAACGATCTAAGGATAGATTGCGATAGTATTTCTAATGTTTCTATTATTAATAAACCCTATGAGGGATTGAAACATTTTTTCCAGGACGCAACTGGAACAGAACTACTCGTTTCTATTATTAATAAACCCTATGAGGGATTGAAACAGTAACAGATACTAGCGCCCCTGTTTTTAACGCTGGTTTCTATTATTAATAAACCCTATGAGGGATTGAAACTAAAAGGTGTACTTCTATCTCTCGCATATCCCTAGTTTCTATTATTAATAAACCCTATGAGGGATTGAAACCTTTTTGTAACAACCTTTATCGCCAGGTATGAATGTTTCTATTATTAATAAACCCTATGAGGGATTGAAACGAGGGAAACCCAGATTGACTCACAAGGTTGACAGAAAGTTTGGTTCTCCCGAACTTTACTTGTAAAACTAACTCGTAAAATCCCAAGTCAAGAAACTTCTTAGTCGAAAATTATCAAAATTTCTAAAGCCATA
>JASJDA010000419.1 GCA_030065755.1 Prochloraceae cyanobacterium
AATATGGACAAACCTGTAATCTCTGTCAGGGAAGTTTTTTAGGCTTCAATTACTAATTTATCACTTTCTCTTTCAAGAGCTCGCAAATGATACATAAGTTTACTTATCATCTCAATTTTTGTCGTCAATTTTTGCAGATATAATCGACAAAATTTATTCAAATTTCGTCGGATTAAATATCGATAAATTGGCTGCTGCCCTCGTTGGGGTTAACGTGCAGATATTTCTCAGTGGTACAGATCGAACTATGACCGAGACTGTGCTGCAACAGCTTAATACTGCAGCCAGCTTCTAAACTATGACTGGCATGAGAATGACGGAGCCAGTGAGAAGAGGTTTTGGGGTCGATTCCAGCTTTTAAGCTGTACTTCTTTATAATTTTGTGTATGCCCGTGCGTTCTAATTGGCGATGTGTTTTCAGACTCACAAAAACAAAACTGCTCTTCTGAGGTAATTCCATTAGCTGCTTCCAAACAGATAAGGGAACTAGAACTGTGCGTGTTTGACCTCCTTTCCCAAGAACAGTAACTTTTCCACCCTTTAAATCGTTCCAGGTAATTCCTACAACTTCACTAACCCTCAACCCACAACCATACATTAAGGAAAGCATAGCCAAATCGCGCTCGTTACCAGCTGCCGCCCCTATGAGACGTTTGACCTCATCAAAGTCTAAAATTCTTTGAGCAAGTGTCTCCTTGACTTTGGGAGCCTTCAAGAAAGAACCAACATTAATATTTAAATAGTTTACGCTCGCACAAAAAGAAAATAAAGATTTAATAACTAATAGCTTGTTGCGGATAGTAGTTGGTTTATAAGTAAGCTCAAGTCTCCGCTTCCAAAGCTGAAGGTCTTCTAAAGTAACTTCAGCTAAGGGTTTATCGATAAAATCTAGAAACTGTTTGATAATGCTGGAGTAACTTATTTTAGTAGTTTTAGATAAGTTGCCAAGCCAGAGGAAAATCAGATCGCGATCGGTCTCGGCACGGATTAAAGCGTTGTGCTTCATAGTACATGGATACTAAGAAAGGGGTCAACAATATAGAACCTTTTGTAGAAAATAAACTGTTATTTATTTAGTTTAAGGTGCATTGAAACAGAGGCGCTCTCTAGTAGGGAGGAGCGAAATATCTCGCCATACCGATTTGGGAACTTGGCAGCGATACAATGAAGTGTTCCCAGAGCAGAAGAGAAAGGCGGTTTCTGTTATTGGCTGGGATTAAAAGGCTTGGATTAACAGGTCATCCTAGCGGAATCAGTTCTGCTCTCGATAGGATAGCTAATGTAGTAATAATTAACGTGTTGGTAAACCAAGTCTCTTCTGAAGAGAAAGAAATTGAATTAACACTCCAAGGAGAAGAAGCAGAACGGCATATAGCTAAGTTGCTTAAACCTCTTGTGGGTCGAGGCGGTCAGCTATTCTCCAGGCTAGATGAAAATAAACTGCGAATAAAAGATGATGCGGGTTTAGATATTCTCCTTAACCTATCTGGAATTAGATTTGCTATCTCAGTCAAATCTAAGCGTTACGAGAAAGTCAAGGTCTTCTACGACCCCAAATACGACCAAATTCGCTACAGTTGCAAAGAATATAGAAAAGATTGGTTTCCAAAAGACATAACCAAGGAAATTAATGACCAGATAAATTGGCTATTAACGAATCGTCCCAAACTTTTTAGTAAAAAGAAACAACCAAAAAAGCCTTGGCTCATAGTGGTGGTCTGCGGTGTTCCAAGTAAACCAGTCAAGCAACCACCACGAGTAGCTGTTTTTCCCAATTCACCAAAAGAAGTTATCAACGGTACTGAGTACTTAAAACACAGAGGAGTGTTTGTTGTGGATGAAGAATCTCTGATAAGCTTAGTACAAGTCTTGAAAACACAACCAAATGAAGAATATGTACCCTCACAAAAATAATTCGCCCAAAAATGTGCAAAAGCGCCGTCTAAGACCCATTAAAGAACAGCGCTTCTACTAATTAAGTCGGAACTAATAGCAAAAAAAGCTCCGCGAAATAATATGTTTATCTATCTAAATAATAACAGCAATGTCTACACACACAACCCTTAAAAGCGAATTTTACACCACCTGTCCGCTCGGAGTGGGTAATAGAGAAGCTATGTGTGTAGTTATCAAAGCTTTAGTCAATAAGCCTTTGTACTTAGTTGACTTCTTAGCACCACGTGCATACAGATTTGTCAATCTTTTGCTAGGAGGTAGCGAGCGCCTGATCGCTGCTTCATGCTATGTGGTGGATAGGTAAGCGCTGTTATTGTGACAGTTCTTTTATTTCTCTAGGCTGTAGATGGATTAAGGACTTTTGTAGCGATTAGTTCGGGCTCTTGTCAACCATTATTTTTAAGAGTGAACAGAACAATGACAACCGCAAAGATCGCAGCCAAAGAAAAACAAAGCCAAGCCAGAGAAAACACTGCAGCCAAAGAATATCCAGCCACCAGAGGTAAAACCTTAATCGAGTTGGATTACCAGCACTGCTGCGGCACCAACAGAAGGGAACGGGGCTTAGATCCGGCCTGGATTCTAGCTAACTGCTACTCTGGCGATATTAAAGAAGCGTCCCAGATGCTAGGATACAAAGTCACTTCGCCAGGGATAATCATTATTGGCAAAAACGGTCAATTTCAGTTCCGCCCCAATAAGCCTCATCAGTTCCCTGACCAGAAAAAAACTGCCAAATACCTGACGGCGCTGGGGGATGAATATGATGCTTTATTGCCCAACCATCCCACTAACCCGAATTTCTGGAACAATATAGGAGAGCTGAAACTAGTCTGTTATGAAATAGATGGAATACGCTGTATCCTGGTTACAGAAGGCGGTTTTAAAGCCATTTCAGCTTGTTCTCATGGAATCCCTACAATGGCCCTAACGGGAGTAGAGATGGGACTAACACCAGCCAAAGCCGACCCACAAGGAAAGCGGTATTTAGTCCCCAGTCTAGAACACTTTGCCAAATTCGGTTTCGGATTTATTTTAGGCTTTGATGCCGATTTGTATACTAAAAAAGAGGTAAGATCTGCCTTAACTAAACTAGCCGGTCAGCTAAAGAAATTTAACGTTCCCGTTCACGTGCTGCCAGAATGGGAGCCAGACAAAGGAAAAGGGATTGATGACTATATCCAAATGAACGGCATCGAGGAATTTAGAAAGCAGCTTATGGCTCAAGCAATGGGCTATGAGAAATGGGTTGCTAAATACTCTCCAGAACAAATAACCGAAAATAAAACGGTTAAACCACCCTCGTCAGGAGAAATAGCACAAAGCATTGAAGAAAAATACAAAAATAAATGGGTTTATTGCGGTCAACTTCGTAGCTGGTTCGTTTACGAGAAGAAAACTCCAGGTGTTTGGACAAAAACAAGCGATGATTGTATAGCTCACGCAGTAAATAACATTTTGGTAAGCCGTGGCTTAAGCCATTACCGAACTAATTCCTACGTCAATAACATCATCGGCAACATAAGACGAAGCCTCTATTTTCCCGAGTGGTTTGAAGTCTGTAGTAAGGATTTTTTACCCTTCACCAATGGAGTCCTAGAGCTATCCACAGGCCAATTACAAGAGCACTCACCTGAATTTTACTTGACCTGGCAGTTACCCAGACCTTACAGCGCTATTCATTCAAGCTGGAATTCTATAAACACCTGGTTAGACCAAGCAACGGCCGGTTCTACTGAACACAAACAAATGCTGCTCTGTTTTGCCGCCGCCGTATTAAGGGGACGAGCTGACCTCCAAAAATTTCTACACCTTCTCGGCGTTGGCGGTAGCGGTAAGTCCACTTATACCAACCTAATTACGGAGCTAATCGGAGAAGAAAACACAGTAACACTAAACTTATCAGACCTAGAAGACAAGCACGAGATCGCCAGGATTTTTGGTAAGCGATTAGTGATACTCCCAGACCAAGATTCGGTAGGCAAAAAGCTCAGTAATTTTAAAAGGTTAACCGGTCAAGATTACCTTTCGGGTCGTTTACTCTTTGAAAACGGTTTTCAGTTTAAATTTAGTGGTTTAGTCGCTATAACAAGCAATAAACCGATTTTTCACAGTAACTTAGGGACGTGGCTAGTTCGTCGTTTATTAGCGGTTCCCTTTAATTACAAATGTCCCAAGCACCAACAAAGGAATTTAATCAAAGATTTTGAAGCCGAATTACCAGCATTTACTAATTATCTGCTCTCGATTCCTATTGAAGAAATAGATAACACCATTAAAGGCATTGGTAAAAGGAATCTCAGTATCACGGCCTGGGAAACACAAATAAGAGCAGATGGTCTGGCAGCATGGCTAAACGACTGGGTAGTTGAAGATAATGAAGGTTATATACCCATCGGCAGCAATAAGGCCGAGTGGCTAGATTCAGACTCATATGACCCAGAGCGCTCTACTGCTTATGGTAGTTATGGGTTGTATTGCCGTCAAACTAACCGAAGTTTGAAAACTACTCAAAACTTCTCCGCCGAACTTTTAGAGCTTGTAGAACGAATTCTAGGCTGGAAAGTCAAGAAGAACAAAATCAAAATAGCTGGAAAAACAGTAAGAGTTATTCAAGGGTTGCGCTTAAGGACTTCTTTTGATGAATCTGTTGGAACTATTGAAGAAATTTTAGACGGGGACAACCCAAGAGACAACCAAGAGACCCCACCAGGGGACAACCCAGAACCCTTGACCAATAAAGAATTGGACAACAGTGACAACCAAAATGATTTTTCTTTAGAGCTTGAGGAAAATAAAAAATCTCCCCCCCCGACTCCATCTGACCCACCATTTAGAGAGTGTCCAGGGGCCGAAATTGAAGAGCCATTGAATGAAGATTTACTACAAGAGCCAACGTCAAAAAATAATCTTCAAATAAATAAGACTAATATCAATCCCTCAAAAGATGTATCTAGTTGTCACCTGACCGAAAATAAAGGGTTTGGGGCTGTCGACCGTGTTGGCAATTCGGCTGTCTCTTCGGTTGTCCCCCCAACTGAAAAGGAAGATTATTCGACTTATCCACACCCAGCTAGTAAAGATCCTGCTGCTTGTCGAAATCGGGCTAGTAAGTGTAAGGAAATAATGCTTACATCTTCTGACTCTCAAGAGCTAGAAAATAGCATCAGTGCTTACAATATCTGTGAGTATGAAATAAATTGGGTCTACACTAGCTTGTTAACACCTCTTGAGCAGGCCAAGTTTGATGAGGTTTGTCAAACCAAACAATTAGACATTTTCAATCAGCCAGAGCCCTCAGACAACCCCAATGAAATTACTTGGGATATGGCCAAAGCCCAAATAAAAGGACATATGGCGCGCCTAAATTGGAGTCGCGATCGTACGCGCGAATATGTAGAAAGCTTATTTGGTAAAAAATCCCTAGTTGACCTAACTGATGCTGAGATTGTCAAATTGCTTAGTCGACTGAGCAACAAAACCGAATAAAACGGTGTTAATCTCAGTATTGCGCTCCAATTAATGCCCACAGAGGTAGTTAGAACTTCTCCTCGGTATTTAAACTAAGACGTTTAGTTTAAAGTTTAACCCGCCTGTTCACAATCTCGAACATTGCGCTCCCCGAAGGACATTAACTATACTACACGGTTTAGTTATATAAAAGGGGCCCTTGCCGGCTCAATTGTTGTGATCTTATCCGCCGCCCAATACTGCTCGTCAAGAGCCAAAATTATTTGGTGTTGGTAGCTTGGGGGCTCTGAGCTCCTCCGCTTCAAGAGGAAAAAAATCAAAACTTGGCAGTATTGATCCGCCGCCAAAATCAAATAGGTTTGCGAGTTAGGGAAAAAGGCAGTATCATTGCGCTCCCGCTTAGAATTCAGGTTATTTATTAAATCTATTTTTTGTCTCGAACCACCTCAAATGTCTGGGAAATCATTTTTATGAAAGTCCCCTTTTACGATAAATCCTATACTTCGCTTATAACTGGACTGCTATAGAAGGGGACTTTCATAAAAATAAGATCCTCTC
>JASJDA010000101.1 GCA_030065755.1 Prochloraceae cyanobacterium
AACCAAACGAACGCACGCCTTGGAAATCTTTTATTTTTAATAAGGAAGTCCTTTACGATAACTTATCTGCGGAAGTATTTAACTCAACTGCTTTATGAGGACTTCCTTATTAAAAATAAGAAAATCTGTCCCTATTGTCCTTCGCAAGAGATTCTCTTGTTCTCTTGTTGGGTAAAACCTATATCGGTAGGCACGTTCGGTCATTTACAGCAATTAATTTATTTATTTTCACATTTTAACACACTTTTGTGTGAGTACACAATTGGAGGCGCGGCTTTCCTCCCATCGCTAAAAGCGAGGGTCTCCAGCCGCGAAATTAGATGAAACTTAGAGCTATTTTAGGCGCTTTCCGACATTGGTTTTCTGACACTCCACAGAGAGCTTTAGATCGAGCCTATAAAGCAGCATTGGCGATCGAATCGATCGAAAAAGAGTATTTTAAGGGTCAAAAAATTTCTGCTGAATTTTCTGACTATAGTGACAGTGTCGTTGCTTATTTTGTAGCTAAATTTAACAAATATTTGCAAATAATTAAAATGAGAATGGCTGAATTTCAAGCCAGTTGTTATTTTGCCAATATCAATTCAGTGGATGCCCAAAATACAGCGATCGTTAAAAAGATTCAGTTTATTGAAAAAGTTATATCTAAATATGAGGCAAACTTTCTCAATGGTGAAACTATTTCTGTTGATTCTGTCAAGCTTTCTTCCCAAGAATTAAACAAGCCGTCGCAAAAAAAAATAGATTTAAATTCTCAGCTAAAAGACCCAAAAAAAATTAATACACTATCCAATCGAACTAGTATATTACCCAGATCTTTATTTAGAACATTTAATCGAATTAAGAGGGAAGCATTTTCTCGATCGCCAGAAAAAACAGAGGGAGAAGTAATTAAAAATTTTCGCGAATCTCGCCGTAAAACTTCAATATCTCTGAGATTTTTACTAATTTTAATACTCGTTCCTTTTCTAACTCATCTATTAACAAAAACTCTGATAGTAAACCCAATAGTAGAACATTATTTTGCTCGACATACCGAGATTATTTTTATCAATACTGACCTGGAAGATCGAGCTTATAGCGAGTTGCAAAAATTTGAAGAAAGACTGCGTTTTAGAAGCTTAACTGGTTTAGCACCAGAAATGTCTCCAGAAGAGATAGAAAAACAAGTCAAACAAAAAGCTAAGGAAACCGTAAATAAATATCGCGATCGAGGAAGTGATGCTATCTCCAATATTTTTGCCGATATTTTTTCTCTAATTGCTTTTGCGGCGATCGTCTTTACGAGTCGAAGAGAAATTGAAATTTTCAAATCATTTTTAGACGAAATTATTTATGGTTTGAGTGACTCAGCTAAAGCATTTTTAATTATCTTACTCACAGATATGTTTGTCGGATATCACTCACCTCACGGTTGGGAAATTATCCTCGAAAGTATTTCGCGACACTTTGGAATTCCAGAGAGTCGAGAATTTAACTTCATCTTTATTGCTACTTTTCCCGTAATTTTAGACACAGTACTCAAATACTGGATTTTCCGCTACTTAAACCGAATTTCCCCTTCATCCGTAGCAACTTACAAACATATGAATCAATAACTAGTAGGTGAAGAAGGAGAAGCGGGGGAAGAGTTAATAGATAGAGAGAGTGAGTTGATTATTAATAAGCTAAATCTCTCACTATACTCACTATCCTCAATCACTACCTCCATCGGGGTTAAATTTAGAATTCATAGAATCAGAATTAGATAAAGCGTCTTCTAAATCCTTTCGCTGTTCCATTTGACCCAGAAAATATCCTGTCATCATAGCCGAAGCTAAAAGTGTAGCCAAATTGTCCCGATCTGTTGTAATTTGGATATTGAAATCTCCTGAAGGCAACATCCCCACAAGTCCGCGAACATTGTGAGAAATTATTTGCTTAATTTCTGGACTAGCTGACTGAGCTACTCGGGCTAAAATTTCAGGATTTTGCTGTTGGAGATATTGCAGAAGTGAATTGATTGAAGGTTCTTGTTGGTCGGAATTGAAAAATTCAGAGTTAAATATCATTAGAACTCTTTGAGTTGTGTCTACTTATACTCAATGTGACATACTTTACAGTTTAACCGCTAGAAAGTTAAGGTCGTCAAAATTAAGTTTAAAGTTGAGAAAGCTGTTCGATTTCAAAATATTGATAAAATTTGTCAGTTAATTGCAACCAGTAGGAGCGACCGTCGGTTTGACGACGTTTGCGAATTAATCCCAATTCCACAAGTTGTCGGACGTGTTCGTAAGCAGTGCTACCTCGCAGTTCAATTAATTCAGTTTGGAGGATAGGAGTTTTTAGGGCGATCGCTGCTAAAGTTCGCAAGGTTCCAATACCCAATTCTGCTGGGACTAAGTTTTGCAATAAACCTTGAAAACAAGAGCGTAACTGAAGACTGTAACCAGTAGGCATTTCTACTACTTCTAGAGCGCTATCTCGATGGGCGTAATCCGACATTAGTTCCACAATAGCAACTTCTGCATCCGCGCGATCGCAGCCTGCTAAATTAGCGATTTCTACAACGGTTAGAGGTTGACCTTTGAGATAGAGAATTGCTTCAATCTTACTCGCTAATTTCAACGTGGCTTTCTCCTCTCATTTGACTCTAATGGTTGGTTTTCTGGTATACAAGAACTTTGATCTATATGTTTATTTATTAACAAAAAAAACTAAATTATAAATTTTATATCTATTAGCTTCGATATTCTTTACCTAGGTTAACATAATTTAGGCAAAAAAAAAATTATACTTTGCTAAGATAATTAACCTAAAAAATATTACTAATCGACGTTTCTAAAATATTCGCTGTCTTCTTCGGTTCGAGCGATTTCCTGTAAAGTTTTCCAACCAGCTGACCACAAAGTACTATCTTTAAGCTGTTGGGCATTAATCCAAAAACGAACGCTAGGATCGCAAGAAGCAACCATTTCAGCAAATATCCATTTCCCCTTATCTTTCCGATTAACTACTTGAAAATGTCTCCATCCCCAATTATTATGTCTTGCTGTCCATTTAGACCCGAGCAAATAAGGAAATTTTTGTTTTTTTGGCATTTTTTAAGGAGTATATTAATAAAATGAAAATTTAAATCAACATCGCTATAGTCGAGTTAAAAAAAACTCGATAAAGTTAGATTTTGAAAAGTAAAAGGCTATTTACTTATTATCTATTACGTTATTAAAGATGATAACCTAATTGCCAGAGTACATCTGTAATATTTTAGATGGTGTCTCGATGAAAGTAAGTATAATTTTAGATTGCCAATTGAAAAGAACACTAGGAGAAATTTCCCAAATTGCTGCGTCTTGTTTGCTGTTGTGTTTAGTAGGCATCCCTCAAGTTGTTGCCGTACCAGCAGAAACATCGGAAACATCCCGAGAACGAGTTTTTAGCAGTAATACAGGAAATTTACCACCAAACACCCCATATATTTTGGGGCCAGGCGATCGAGTAAGGATTGATATCTTTCAGGTAGAAGAGTACAGTGGCGAATACTTAATATTAGTAGACGGTACGGTGAATTTGCCATTAATAGGGGCCATCCTAGTAGAAGGGCTGACTATATCCCAGGCGAATCAGCTCCTAACTAAAGAATACGCTCCATTTCTCAAACGTCCCATAATCACCGTCGGGATCGTAACTCCTCGTCCGATGAGAATAGCAGTAGCAGGGGAGGTCAATTTTCCTGGAACTTATGAAATTAGACTAGACCAGGAACAGCAATTTCCCTCCGTAACTGATATAATTCAAGTCGCCGGCGGAATCAGTGCTGCGGCAGACATTCATAGAGTTCAAATAAGAAGAAACGTCGGAGGATTAGAACAAGTATTCACTGTTGATTTGTGGGACTTAGTTAAAACAGGGAATATAACTCAGGATGTCAACCTGAGGGGTGGAGACTCGATTCTCATACCCGCACAAGAAAAAATAGACCCAAATGAAACCCGTCAGTTAACTGAAATTAACTTTGGCATCCAGGCAGTTCAGCCCATTACAATAACTGTGGTGGGAGAAGTCAACCGTCCTGGCTCCTACACAATTAGGCCAGAAGAAAGAACCAGAAATATTGTCTCTCAAGAGCTTCAATCGCCACGACCCCCAACACTGACCAGAGCAATAGGAGAAGCAGGAGGAATTAAAGCCTTAACTGCCGATCTGCGCAACGTCAAACTTCGCCGCTTAACCAAAACAGGTCCCGAACAAATAATTGATGTAGATTTGTGGAACCTACTCAAGACAGGAAACGTTAATCAAGATTTGCCGTTGCAGCAAGGAGATACGGTTATCGTTCCCAAAGCTGAAAAACTAGATCCAGCAGAATCAGAAACTATAGGTGATGCAAGCTTTGCTCCCGATACAATTTCAGTTAATGTAATTGGGGAAGTAAAACAACCAGGGATTAAACAAGTCGATCCCAATACAACCTTGAATGAAGCTTTACAAGCAGCAGGAATTTTCGATTGGGAACGAGCCCATTCTCGATCGGTAGATTTAATACGTCTCAATCAGGACGGCACGGTTAGTAAGCGGACAATCGAATTAAATTTTGCTGACAATCTCAATCGAGATACTAATCCAGCTTTGCGTAACAATGACGTGGTTCTAGTTAAGCGAGCGGGAATTACCGTGTTTACAGATGGGGTACAAATGGTATTGGGTCCCTTATTACAACCCATCCTTACTATCCGAGCCATTTTTGACTAATTTCCTTCGAGCCGACCTCCCAATAATTAGGGTAACTATATTTCTCGATAGTTACTCGACATTAAGTTAACTAAAGTAAAAATTCTAGAGGATTGATTATGGAAGAGCAGCGTAACTATCAATTTATCCCTCTTGGCAACAATGAGAATGTTAATAACAATGGAAATTATCAGCTATATTCCCTTCCTGTAATTAATCAAAATAATAATAATAATAATGTCAGTGATGTTGAAGAAGAAGAAGGCATAGACATACGTCAGCTTTTGAATGTAGCAAAGCACCGCATTCGTCTTATAGCTAGAGTAGCAATTGGCGTGACTTTAGCTACAGGTATTTATATTTTTGCGCAAAAACCAACATATGAAGGGACTTTTCAGGTCTTAGTTGGGAAACCGACCAGCGATGACTCTCAAATGAGTCTTCTTGCGGGATTGGGTGGGTCTGATGATATAGATTATGAGACTCAAATTGAAGTCTTACGCAGTCCCAGCGTGCTAGAACCAATTATCGAGAAATTATCTCACAAGTATCCTGACATTGAATACGAAGATCTAATTACTGAGAACAAATCACCACTGACAATTAAACAACTTAGAGATACTAAAATTTTAGAAGTATCTTATCAAGATACAGATCCAGAAAAAATTCAGTTTATTTTAGAGAATCTGGCTGATGCTTATTTGCGCTATAGCTTAGAACAGCGAAAAAAAGATATCGACCAGGGTATAGAGTTTGTTGACGATCAGTTGCCTGTTTTGAAAGCCAAAGTCGATAGCAGACAAGAAGAACTGCAAAGATTTCGCCAAAAGCACAACCTCCTCGATCCAGAAAAACAAGCAGAGCAAATCTCAAAACAACTAATAGAGCTGGAGAACCAATACTTTGCCACCAGTGTAGCGCTCAATGAGAATAAAACTAATTACGCCCTCCTGCAACAACAATTAGGTCTAGAACCATTGCAGGCTATGGCTTCAAGCTATTTGAGCGAATCTACTCGCTATCAAAAATTGCTCAACCAGCTTCAAGCAATAGAAGTTAAACTAGCAGCACAATCAACTGTTTGGGAAGAAGATAGCCCCATCATCCAAGCGCTCCAAGAAGAAAAGGAACAATTGCTGCCTTTACTGAATGTAGAAGCAAAAAAAGCTCTGGGAAATCATTTTTCTACACATGTAAGCAATTCAGAGTCTTTGGCAACTCCAAGCTCGCTGCGCTTAGAACTAAATCAACAATTTATTCAATCTGCCAACCAAATTCAAGTGTTGGAGGTCAGACGCTCAGCCCAAGCTCGAGCTATAGAGAGTTTAAACGAGAATGTCCAAGTAATGCCCGCGATCGCTCGTGAGTACGCGAATTTACTAATGGAACTCAAGATAGCAACTCAAAGCTTGCAAGGTTTTTTAACAGCTAAGGAAAAACTACAGCTTGAAGTAGCTAAGCAAGCTTTACCTTGGCAGTTGATTGCTCAACCAGAGTTACCAGAAGACCAGATCTTTCCTAAACCTCCCCTACATTTGACCATGGGATTAATAGTAGGTGTACTTCTAGGATTTGGCTCGGCAATATTAGCTGAGCGACTAGATCCAGTATTCCACTCTATTGAAGAACTCAAAGAGACCGTACCCCTAATACCTATTCTCGGCTTTATCCCAGCGCAAAAAGATCTCAAGACAGTCGAAAAAGTTACCCAAAGAGTTTTGCCTCAGATCCAAATTGGCAATACTACAATTGGTTTCCCTAACCCTAATAGCGATCGCGAGCGCGAAAGACAAAGACGCTATAATTCTTCTGCTTTCCTAGAAGCATTCCGCTTTCTCAACACCAATATTCGGTTGCTGGGTTTTGACAGTCCCATCAGATCTTTAGTAATTAGTTCTTCTGAACCAGCAGAAGGTAAATCTACTGTTTCCATACATTTGGCTAAAGCAGCATCAGCTATGGGACAGCGAGTATTATTGATAGACACTGACTTGCGACGACCTCAAGTTCATTGTCGTTTTGGTTTGAAAAATAAGAAAGGACTTAGCAATGTAATTGCTAAAGATCTAGATTTGGAAACAGCTATCCAAACAGTCCCTCAATGCAAAGGTCTTTCGGTTGTAACTGCAGGAGATATTCCACCAGATCCCACCAGACTACTTTCATCTCAGCGAATGCAACAGATAATGAAACAGTTAGAAGAGGAAGCGAGGTTCGATCTGGTTATTTACGATACCCCTCCTATGTTAGGTTTTGCAGATGCTAGGATTTTAGCCAAGCACACCACTGGTATGATTTTGGTAGCGAAAATCGGTAAAACAGATCGTTCTGCACTCAGGCAAAGTATTGATATATTAAAAATGTCTAAGGTTTCTATCTTAGGTCTGGTTGCTAACAACGCCATCAATGACGGTATGAAATCTAACTATTACTACGATCGTTACTATAGCGATCGCCCTGACGAAAAAGAGGAAGAAGAAGTTGTCGAACAAATATAGTTAGGGGCAAAAATAACTAGAAAACAAAAATTGGATTTAGCAAATTAGTGATTATCCCTCGTCGATCGCGTGGGAATATGGGATTGGCGAGCAGATATCGTTACTATTGGCTCTAGATTGCTAAAATAAAATTTTTGTTGTTCAGAGGTACGCCGTGGATAAGTCTATTATTGCTTCTACCTTACTGTTAACTTTGCTATTGATGGTAGGTCTTGTTTTCTTCATCCGCGCCTCTGTCAAAGAGCGGACACAAAAAGTTGAATTAATATTTGAAGAACCTCTTGAATCCGTTGTTTCCCATTTTCAGGAGTATTTTCAGCAGCGATCTTATCAAACTATTGCTCTCGATACTGACAAAAAACAAGGGACTGCGACTTTTGAAGGGTTTGTCCGTCCTAGTTGGTTTCTCGCTATTTTCTTGACTTTTCTAGCTGGGATTGGCTTGTCGTGTTCGATGCTAGTTTTCTCTTTTTTGTATCCTTCGGCGAGTAATTTTTTCCCGCTTTTAGTTCTATTGGCACCAGGAGCCGGTTATTTTTATTGGCAGAAAGCAGGACGTATAGAACAAGTTGATTTCAAAATAAAAACTCTCGATAATTCTTCTGAGAATAAACAAAGCCTAGTTACTATTAAAGCCCATAGAGACGAATTAATTGAACTTCAGCGATCGATAATACCAGTGAATTCGACTGGCAGCAAGCAATTCCAAAAATTTAGAGAAGATTAACGATAGGCAGATTTTAGTAAACTTTAACTAGATGTCAAAAGAAGTCCCACTGTTTCACTGTGGGGACTGATGTTCTTATTTTTAATAAAGTACCCCTTTTCTTTAAGTTATTGGTGTGAGGGATAGGTTATCGGTTTTAGAGGGGTACTTTATTAAAAATAAAAGATTTTCCAGGGATGAATTTTGACCAACAATAAACGCGGGGTAGCGCATCCTTATTCTATATTAAAAACTGTAACTATCAGCAAAACTCCAACAGGAAAATATTACGCCTCATTATTATTTGATACTAAGCAAGAAGAGCCTGAAGTAGTTATTAGTGGAAAAGTTATTGGTATAGACTTGGGAATTAAAGACTTTGCTGTTACTAATAATGGAGAAAAAAGCTCTAAATATAATAATCCCAAACATCTTGCTAAACATGAGAAAAATTTAGTCCGCAAACAAAAAAAGTTAGCTAGATGTGTTAAAGATAGTAACAGTAGACTTAAAGCTAAAAGGTTAGTTGCTAGGGTATACGAACGAATAAGCAATGCCCGTCAAGACTTTCTACACAAGTTATCTAGAAAAATAGTCAATGATAACCAAGTAGTAGTTATTGAAAATTTGAATGTCAAAGGTATGGTTCGTAATCGCAAATTAGCTAAAGCTATATCTGATGTTGGCTGGGGAATGTTTACCAATTTCTTAGACTACAAACTGAAAGAAAAAGGTGGAAAGTTACTAGAAATTGATAGATGGTTTCCTAGCTCTAAAACCTGCTCTAGCTGTCTTTATCAAATGAATGAAATGCCATTGGATGTAAGAGAATGGACGTGTCCTAGTTGTGGAACTCATCACGATCGTGATGAAAACGCAGCTAAGAATATTAGAGCAGAAGGTATCAGACAATTATCGGTCTTAGGGACTAGGACTGCTGCTAGTGGAGGGGATGTCAGACCAAAAGGTGGGCGAAAGTCTGTCTTGAGGCAATCCCCGATTGAAGTCAAACAACTTCAGGGAAGCTAGAAGCCCACGGTGAAACCGTGGGTAGTTCACCCCCGCTCAATTGTTGCAAAATTGAACGGGGATTTATTATTATAGTTAAACCTTAATGAGCGGCTACAGGTGATGGATTTGTTTTATTCTGAGGAAGTAGCTCTCTCAAACTAGGAAAGAGAAAATGATTTTCTTCAACGTATTGAGCTCCAAACAAACCTTTTTCTGCCCAAAAGTATTTATCCGTAGTGTGTTCGTTCCGTCTGACAATTAAAACTGCTGGAGGGGGAATATCTCGCTCGGCTATATATCTGCGTGCTGCTGTTACCGGTTTTTCTTCTCCGCTTTCAATATTATACTGGGGTACTAATTCAAGTATTTTGCGTCCTTCTTGGCGACGGCGGCTTTTACGCTTGCGTTTTCTTGCCAACCCACTTACCTCCTATCTCTTATCTTAACTGTAATCATAGTTACAAAAATCGAGAAAATTATATCCAGAAAAGGACAGAAAATCAACCACTTGTAACGAATTAAACCTAGGTATTTGATGACCTGCAACAAAGACTGGCAGGGGTTTAAAGGGCATAATAAGTGGCTGACAAAAAATAAAAAAAATATAAATTTGTTCAGAAAAAGATAACAAAGACTAATTTAGTAGATAGAGCAAATGTCCGATCGAGACCCCATTATTATTTGTGCTAGCAGAGAATTTATTACCCTGTGTAAATCGCAGATAGCCCTTTTGACTACAGCTTTGGGGGCTTCAATGAGTGCTGTCTACGTAGCTGAAGACTTGCTAGAAAATACTCAAGCTAAATTGATCGAGATAGCAGTATATCCAGAAAACGATACCATCTGGTCAGAAGATACTCGTTCAGAAGTCATACCACAAATTTGGGGAAGGTGGCGAGAAACACCTCGTTTACCAAGAGCAGCATTACCAGAAGCACAAAAGAAAATATTGGAGCAAGAGAGCGCCGACTCAACAGCAACACAAAGACAACAGGGATCTTTAAGAATGCACCGTCAAATTGTATTACCTTTAATTTATGAAGACGTGGTGGTAGGTTTGCTAGTAACGGGAAGATCCGATCGACAATGGAATCAACAAGAATACGCTCAAATCGAACGAATTGCTACAACTATTGCTAGCGCTCGTTTTCTCGATCGACGTCTTAACTGGTATCGGGAGCGGTTAGACAGAGAAGAAAAACTGCGCACCATAAGTCAAAATAGGCTAGATGACTTCCTACATCAATTGCGCAATCCCATAACTGCTTTGCGTACCTTTAGTAAGCTGTTACTCAAACGTCTATTACCAGAAGATCGCAACCAAACTGTTGCTCGAAGTATGTTAAGAGAAAGCGAGCGATTACAAGAATTAGTGCAACAATTCGATCTCCAGGGAAATTTAAACAACGCAGATTCCCCCCTAATTCTCCAACCAGCTAAGCATTCTTTAGCACAAGGAGCGACAACATCTTCTAGCTATAGCTCTTTTGAACCCGAAAATACTCTTAGTTTAGAACCAATATCTCTACGAGAAATCCTCGACCCTCTATTAACTTCTGCTGGCGCGATCGCAAGCGAGCGAGATATTAACTTGACCTACCAGATTCGAGAGAATTTAGCCCCTGTTAAAGCCAATGCTATGGCACTGCGGGAGGTCGCCAGCAACTTAATCGACAACGCCTTAAAATACACCCCAGCAGGGGGTAGAGTGGACGTAGAGGCTGGAATAGAGCTAGTGGCAGACAACGAGCGCCTCTGTGGAATTTCTATTCGCGATACGGGCTGTGGCATCCCCCCAGAAGACCGCGAGCGCATTTTCGATCGCCATTACCGAGGAGTCCAAGCAGCAGGGGACATTCCTGGTACTGGTTTAGGACTGGCGATCGCCAAAGAATTAGTGGAACAAATGCACGGATTTATCGAATTAATTAGCTCCAATACATCTCCTCAAAAAGGAACGACCTTTATTATTTGGCTCCCTGTTACCGATAATTAAAAAAAATAAATTTAGTTAAATATATCTTGAAGTTT
The DNA here is from genome assembly GCA_030065755.1 of Prochloraceae cyanobacterium. GTDB lineage: Bacteria > Cyanobacteriota > Cyanobacteriia > Cyanobacteriales > JASJDA01 > JASJDA01. Next base: position 10,957 of record JASJDA010000101.1, read on the forward strand.
AGTTAAATAAATCGAGAAAATAAGGATTGTACGCAAACAATCTCAAGCAGATTCTCCGTATATTCACTTATCCAAAAACAATAAACTTAAAATTTCCGTATATCTATTCATGCGTATGCGAAGTTTTTCTAGATATGATTTTATATCAGCTTTACTATACACCGTATAACTAGCGCCTCAAGGCGCTGAATTCTTGGCCAGTTGGGTATTGAGAGATATTAAAGCCCGAATTAAATTACCTTGTATCTCAAGATACCAACTAACAGTAAAAGCAAAAAAAACATCTATTTTGCTGGTAAAGTCTCATTAGATTTATCCCAACAATAAACGGAAAAATAAAACCGATGACAGGCACACAAATAATAGAAGTGGATATCTCAAGCCTCTCACCATTGCTATTAGCACAATCGGATACAGCTTCAGAACCCTCAACTTTGGGTATTGAGTCATTTATCTCGGCAATAAGTGAAAGTCTCGGCGGTTCAGTGCCAAATATAATTGGGGCGATCGCCTTTTTGGTAGTGGGCTGGATCGTGGCCTTAATTGCGTCAGGAATTGTTAGAGGAATACTCAGTAAAACTGATATAGACAACAAAATTGCTGCTTGGATTACTGGAGCCAAAGAGGAAAAAGGCCCGCCTGTAGAAAAATGGGCGGGCGATATCGCATATTGGCTAGTCATCTTATTTACTTTGGTTGGGGTCCTCAATTCCCTCCAACTAGATGCAGTTTCTGAGCCTCTTAACGAATTTTTAGGGCAAGTAACTGGCTTTCTGCCCAAGCTTGGCGGTGCGGCGATCTTGATAGGGGTTGCTTGGCTGCTAGCAACTGTGGCTCAACTGGTTCTCAACAGAGCTTTGGGGACGCTTCGCCTCGACGAACGCCTCAATCAACAAATGGGAGAGGAAGCACCTCCAGAAAGCCAATTTCACCTCAGCGAAACCCTCGGTAATGCAGTTTACTGGTTCATTTTTTTACTGTTCTTACCATCTATCCTGGGTACTTTGGAATTAGAAGGAACCCTCCAACCAGTACAAGCACTTCTAGACCAAACCCTCTCTATTTTGCCCAAAATTTTGGCAGCAGTGCTGATTGGTGCAGTAGGCTGGTTAATCGCTCAGATAGTGCGTCGCGTGGTGAGAAGTTTTTTGGCAGCTACAGGATGCGATCGTCTTGGCGAAAAATTTGGCTTGTCTGCTAGTGCGGGTCGTCAATCTCTGTCTTGGATTATTGCCACTATTGTCTATATCTCGATCTTAATTCCCGTAGCTATTTCCGCTCTTAATGCCCTGCAGATTGAAGCGATTTCCGCTCCAGCGGTCGCCATGCTGCAAGACGTGCTTAGCATTCTACCTAAAATATTTGCTGCTTCAGTCGTTTTAATCGTTGCTTATGTTATCGGACAGTATGTATCTGAATTAGTTACTAGTATTCTTACTGGGGTTGGCTTCAATAATGTTTTTCAATGGCTGGGTTTATCTTCTCGCCCTGCAACTCCAGCCAGTCCAGAAACAAAAAAAGACCCATCTTCTGATGGGACTAGAACCCCCTCACAACTGGTAGGAGTTATTGCCCAAGTTGGTATTATCCTAATTGCGACTTTGACTGCTGTTGATATTCTCAAAATTGAAGCTCTAACAACAGTGGTTAAAGTAATTTTAGCGATCGCTTCTCAAGTCTTGATTGGAGTGGTTGTCTTTGCTATTGGTCTATATTTGGCTAATGCTGCTTTCTACTTTATTTCTACTTCTGGTACTCGTCAGTCTAAAATACTCGGACAAACTGCTCGCATTGCTATTATTACCTTGGTGTCCGCAATGGCACTTCAACAAATGGGTATTGCCCCTAATATTGTTAATTTAGCTTTCGGGTTGCTCGTAGGTGGAATTGCGGTTGCTATTGCCCTTGCTTTCGGTATAGGCGGTCGGCAAATTGCTGCCCAACAATTACAAGAATGGCTCGATGCTTTGAAGAAAGAGTGATAGTCCCTTTTTATTTCTAGAGAAAATGGATGAGACGCTTCCATGAAACTGGAGCGTCTTTTTCTTTGCTTTATATTTTTTTATTTATTTTTAATCTTATGTTCGACATAACACATATTTATCGTGATATTCACAGAAAAATATTTAAATTTATGTTAAGTAAGTAAGAGGAATAATAAATAAATGGTAAATGGATAATAAATCTTTATCAAAACCTTTAGGAGTAATATTAGAACAGGCGGGCTTAGTCTCAACTGCACAAATACAAGTAGCTTTAAGAGATCAGATTCTCTACACTCACCTGCGACTTGGAGAAATTCTGGCCTTGCGAGGATGGGTTAAACAAGAAACTATTGATTTTTTTGTGGACAAATTACCCGAACTCTTAGATAGCAAAATCGAACAACCTATAGGTGAATACCTCAAACAAGCTAGCCTCTTGAATGAAGATCAAATCAAGATCGTTCTCAAAAAACAAAAAGAAACGGGAATGTTGTTTGGGTCTTTAGTTGTTCGTCTGGGATGGGTCAAACAAACAACCATAGACTTTTTTGTCGCCAAAATTACGGAAAATCTTAATTCAAAATTAGAGATAGAAATAGAAAAGTGGGATAATACACCAGAATCGAAATCGCCCCAGAAAGTTGAATTGGCTGTAGAAGGAAATCTCTGTTAACTGAAGTATGATTTAGATTGAACTACTTAGCTAGATTTGACTTTCTATAATAGGAATATTTCGACTAGAATCGCCAAAATAACTATTTTTAAGACTATTATTTCTCGCGAAACTGGGTATGACTTGCCAGTGACGAGACAAGCGCTGCAAAAAACTATCTTGCTTAGAGCGAAAGAGATCTACATTAGAGCCTTGATTGATAATAGCAAAACAAACCAAACCTCTTTCTTTAGTAGGAATTACACCTGCTAAAGCGCTAACTCTTGCTAAAGTCCCTGTTTTAACTGCCATACCCGATGGAATATGGCGACCTACCATAGTTCCGTGGCGATCGCGACCCGATACGGGGAATAAATCCGTAACCCTTAAAGACTCAGACTTTAAATTACGGTCAATTGTGCTTAACATAGCACATACAGCCCTTGGAGAAATTCGGTTGTCCACTCCCAACCCCGAACCGTTAATTAACTGAATTTCTATTGGAGGAACCTTAGCAGCATCGGCAGCTATCTTAGAAACAATTCTAGCTCCACCCGCAGAATCGGCTAGCATTTGAGCCACATAATTATTGCTGTAAATATTCATTTGCTTGAGGATTTGTGCCAGAGTTAGAGACTTGTGGCTCAGCAATAATTGCGCATTAGCTGGAATAGTGTTTTGAACTGAGACAGTACCAGAGATAGCTAATTGAGGTTGGGGGACGTTCCCACCCATATTGACATGCTGTTTTCTTATCGCTCTCGACCACAGACGAGAATTTAACCCGACTTTGAGGAAACTTCCAGCCACAGCAGGATTAGACTTAAAGTTCATGTAAAAATTGTCAACAATTACGAGATTGCCCGTAACTTGACGAATACCCAATTTATTAAGAGCATTTCCCAGGGCGATCGCCTCTTCCCAAACAAACAAGGGATCTCCACTACCCCGAACTACCAAATCCCCTTGCAATACTCCATTTTTAACCGAACCCGCAGCATAAACAAGGGTTTCAAATTGATGAGAAGCGCCCCATTTTTCCAGCGCACCTAGGGTCGTCGCCACCTTAGTTAAGGAAGCAGCAGAAATAGGCACTTTACCCCGATAATTTCCTAAAGATGTCCAATCAGATTGCAGCCAAACCCCTTGATTTTTCGCCGAAATTCCCAAAGCTGTCAAATCTTGGATATATTCTGTGACGATTGATTCTACCTGGGAATCGGTCGCCTTAGGCAAAACAAAAATGTCAGCTTCTTGCCAGGATAGGGGTTCGATCTTCTCCAAATTAGTTTGCTCTTTTGCCAAAATATTTGGCACAGTACTTGCTAAACAAAAACCAATAATTTCCAGCATCTAGCAACTCCTCGATCGCGCCATTCTTGATTCTTTTGCCGTTTCTCGAACCTAAGTGCGAAAAAGCCTAAAAACACTTTTTGAGAGCGTCCCGATCGCTCTTTTGTGACGCGACATATCTTACAGGCTATCGTTCTATTAGTCAAGAAAAAAAGCCCAAAAAAATGACTGCTTCCTTATTATTAGAAGAATTTAAGACAAAGGCTTTGAAGTCCTAAGTTTTTTGTAAAATATCTATTGACTATAACCAAGTTCTAATTTGGCTATACTGGGCTTTCAGTAGTAAATCGAAATTCAAGATAACTACAAAAAATACTTTACTAATACTCATAATGAGTCTAACAGAAGAGAATTTTTGCCCAATACTGTTAAAATTTTTAAGGTTTATATCATAAAGATCGATAAATGAGCTCGACTCGCGCAAGAATTGCACTAGACGCTATGGGAGGAGACCACGCTCCCTTTGAAATTGTCCTTGGAGCTATCCGAGCTGCCGAAGAACTAGACACAGAGATTTTTCTAGTTGGCGACCCCGATCGGATTGAATCAGTTCTCCAACAACACCCCCATAATTCCAGTTTGTTAAAAATCGTTGCTGCCGAAGATACCGTAACTATGGATGAAAAAGCCATTAAAGGTATTCGACGCAAGCCCAAAGCATCGATTAACGTGGCAATGAATCTAGTAAAAGAACGACTTGCAGATGCAGTAGTGTCTGCCGGACACTCTGGAGCAGCAATGGGTGCAGCTGCCCTTCGCCTAGGTCGTTTGCCAGGTATTGCCCGCCCAGCCATAGGAGCCATGTTTCCTACCCTAATTGCCGGAAAATCCGTAATTATCCTCGACGTAGGGGCAAATGTGGACAGTCAACCCGAATATTTAGAGCAATTTGCTCTAATGGGAACGATTTATAGCAAATACGTTATGGACGTCGAAGAACCACAAGTAGGATTGCTCAACATTGGGGAAGAATCCTCTAAAGGAGATAAATTAGCAATTAAAACTCACCAACTCCTAGAAGAGAACGAACAAATTCCCTTTATCGGCAATGCTGAAGGTAGAGACGTTCTTTCCGGTAAATTTGACGTAATTGTCTGCGACGGCTTTACAGGTAACGTATTGCTCAAATTTGCCGAGGCAGTTGGAGAAATCATGATCCAAATTTTGCGAGAAGAATTGCCCCAAGGATTGCGAGGTAAAATAGGAACGTCTATACTTAAGCCTAACTTGCAGCGAATTAAACAAAGAATTGACCACGCAGAACACGGCGGGGCTCTATTGTTAGGAGTAGATGGAGTCTGTATTATTAGTCACGGAAGTTCCCAAGCACCCTCAATTTTTAGCGCTATTCGTCTGGCTAAAGAAGCCGTAGACAATAAAGTACTAGAGCAGATTCAGTTTTACAACCAGAAACACAATCACTCTGCAAGTAGTTCTAAAACAGCTTCTAATAGTAAATTATCTGGGAAGAGCTAAAACTTGCTCGTAAATAGCGCTAGTAATGGAGAAAAGTGTTGAAAAGATCGGGAACCGGAATTGCCATTACCGGAAGCGGAAGTGCAGCACCAGCAGGAATATTAACTAACGACGACCTGGCGAAAATTGTTGACACTTCAGATGAGTGGATAAAGAGCAGGACAGGAATAAAAAATCGACATTTAGCAACAGCAAGTGAATCTGTTTGCCAAATATCTACTGTTGCAGCTCAAAAGGCAATATCTATGGCTCAAATAGATGCCGCAGATATCGATTTAATTATTTTGGCTACCTCAACTCCTGACGATTTGTTCGGTAGTGCGAGTAAAATTCAAAATATGCTGGGTGCTTCAAAAGCCGTAGCTTTTGACCTGACTGCAGCCTGTTCGGGATTTGTTTTTGCCCTAGTAACAGCAGCTCAGTTTATTCGTACGGGAGCGTATCAAAACATTTTAGTGATTGGAGGAGATATCCTCAGCAGATGGGTAGATTGGTCGGATAGAAGTAGTAACATTCTCTTTGGCGACGGCGCAGGAGCAATAGTTTGTCAAGCTACAGATTCGGGCGATCGCCTGTTGGGATTTGAAATCTACAGCGATGGCACTAAAAATGATTGTCTCACACTAGCTTATCAAGGAGGCGATCGAGAACTCATTGACGGGATCTCGATCGCTAAAGGTGCTTACCAACCCATTTGGATGAATGGTAGAGAAATTTATCGCTTTGCCATAGCAAAAGTTCCAGAAGTTATCGAAAAAGCTCTCTTTAGAGCAGGGCTGACAGCAGATGCCATAGATTGGTTGATCTTACATCAAGCTAATCAACGTATTATGGACGCTGTTGCCGAGCGCTTAAATATAGAATCGGAAAAAGTAATTAGTAATATCGCTGAATACGGAAATACTTCTGCCGCTTCTATTCCGATCGCTCTCGACGAAGCAGTAAGAGCGGGCAAAATTCGCTCGGGAGATTTAATCGCTATCTCTGGCTTCGGTGCAGGACTTACTTGGGGTGCTGCTATTTTTCAATGGGGAGATAGATAGGTAAACTCATACCTCAGGTGCTAACACAAACAATCAATAACAAATAAGCAATAAAAAATGACCAAAACAGCATGGCTATTTCCAGGACAAGGTTCGCAAGAAGTAGGAATGGGATGGGATTTAAAAGATATTCCAGCCGCCCAGATTAAATTTGAGACAGCAGATAAAATATTAGGTTGGTCTATTTTAGAGGTTACTGGAGCCAACGACGAAAAATTGTCCCGTACTCTTTATACTCAGCCGTGTTTGTATGTTATAGAATCTATCTTCGCTGACTTGCTGGTGGAAAAAGGCTATTTACCTGACTTAGTGGCAGGTCACAGCCTAGGAGAATATGCGGCTCTATACGCTGCTAGAGTCTTTGACTTCGAGACGGGATTGCAATTAGTCAAACATCGCGCTCAACTAATGGACTCTGCTGCTGGAGGTAAAATGGTAGCGATCGTGAAATTCGATCGCCAACAGTTAGAAAATGCTATTGACAAAACAGCAGACGTTGTGATCGCGAATGACAACAGTGCGGCACAAGTAGTTATTTCAGGCAAGCCAGAAGCAGTAGATTCGATCGTATCTCAAATTAAGGCAAAACGCACCGTCCCCCTCAAAGTCTCTGGAGCTTTTCACTCCCCTCTCATGAGTCCAGCAGCAGAAAAATTTCAATTGCTCTTGGACTCACTTCCCTTTAATAATGCCAAAATTCCCGTAATATCCAACGTAGAACCCTCTCCAACCACTGAGGCAGACCAATTGAAACAAAGACTGATGGAACAGATGACAGGCTCAGTACGCTGGCGGGAAACTATGCTTAAATTACCAGAAATAGGAATCTCCCAAATATTAGAAGTAGGACCAGGTAAAGTCTTAACAGGCTTGATTAAAAGAACTTGTCCCGATTTAAATGGGATGAATATAAATAGTCTCGATCGCTTGAGTGTATTACCCCAAGAGTTAGCTGCTTGTCAACCCTCTTAAACAGTCCTCAAAGGTTTGAACAATTAAAAAAAACCGCGACAGTCCGATCGCTTACCCACAATACAAGCGAAAGGCTGTCTTGTTAGTTTTTGTGGGAATATATGTATTGCCGAAGATGTTTGCTATGGGTCTAGCAAATAAAAGAGAACAGTTGAAAAAAAATGTTACAAAACAATCTTTCTGCGGAAAATAGAAATCGAGAGCCGTTTGCTAGCTTAGTACTGTATCACTTATTTAAGTGGTCAGTAGTAAGCCCCGTGCTTCATACTTATTTTAGAGTTAAGATCTATGGAGCAGAAATTGTTCCTCAATCGGGGCCCATAGTAGTCGTGAGCAATCACGCTAGTTACTTCGACCCGCCAATTGTCTCGTGCAGCGTACGTCGTCCTGTGTCTTTTATGGCTAAAGAAGAGCTATTTAAAATACCGCTATTTAAACAAGCCATCGAATTATACGGTGCTTATCCGGTCAAAAGAAATGCAGCAGATCGCGGTGCGATCGCCTCGGCAGTTTCTAGTTTAAAACAGGGTTGGGCAACAGGAATTTTCTTACAAGGTACTCGTACCCCAGATGGGAAAATTACCAACCCCAAACTAGGAGCAGCTACAATTGCAGCTAAAGCTGGAGCTCCCTTACTGCCAATATGTTTGTGGGGAACGCAAGAAATTTTACCTGTAGGTTCCTCCCTCCCCAGGCCTGTGCCAATAACCGTCCGAATTGGTAAATTAATAGAGACACCAACTTCAACTAAACGTGAAGAATTGTACGAAATTACCCAAAAATGCGCTGCTGCAATTAATGCAATGCACGATCTAGGACGTTAAAAATAATTTAGGGAGTAAAATCGTCAACAGAGAGTCTAAAAAAATCTGACGAGCAGTTGAAAAACTGATTGACTCCATTAGACATTACTGCTTATGAGAACCCATGCCTGACGATGTTAATCGACTGAAAATTAATTTTTGGGGCGTTAGAGGAAGTATTCCTTGTCCTGGACCGGAAACTGTTCGCTATGGCGGTAATACCCCCTGCATTGAAATGTTGGTAGGTAAAGAACGTATAATTTTTGATGGCGGTACGGGATTGAGGGTTTTAGGAGAGTCTCTACTTTCCCAAATGCCAGTAAAAGCTCACTTGTTTTTTACCCATTCCCATTGGGATCACATTCAGGGTTTTCCTTTCTTCGTTCCTGCTTTTATTAAAGGAAATAGCTTTAATATTTATGGAACCCTCGCCCCTAATGGAGCCACAATTAAAAAACGCCTTCACGATCAGATGCTTCACCCTAATTTTCCAGTGCCCTTGCAAATTATGCAAGCTGACCTGCAGTTTAAAGATATCGACGTGGGGCAGAAAATAGAAATTGGCGAGGTGACAGTAGAAAACGCTCAACTAAATCATCCAGGAGAAGCTGTAGGCTATCGAGTTAATTGGCGAGGACTCTCAGTAGCTTATATTACAGACACAGAACACTATCCCGATCGCGTGGACGAAAATGTTCTCTGGCTGGCAAGAAATGCGGATGTGGTTATTCTTGATTGTACCTATACCGATGAAGAATATCACGATGAGAAATCTAGGAAAGAAGGTTGGGGACATTCAACCTGGCAGGAAGGAGTGAAGATAGCTAAAAAAGCTGGTGTCAAACAGTTAGTTATTTTTCACCACGATCCAGCTCACAATGATAATTTTCTAGATGGAATTGGCAAAAAAGCAGCAACGGAATTTTCTAATGCTACTTTAGCTCGTGAAGGTCAATCAATTGAGTTACTACCCCCTAAAAAAATTCTAGCAGCAAAAACGCGAGAGTAATTTTTCTAAACAAAAGATTAAATTGCTCTCTAAGAATTGCTAATTTATGTAAAAATGCAAGGTGTGTGGATAACATCATCGATCGCCAAAGTCTTAAAACCAAATGCAATCGCCCTCGGTAACTTTGACGGTATTCATAGAGGGCACAAGCAAGTATTGCAACCAATTTTGAAACCGCCTGGCAGCAAAATTGACAGTCTAGATATTAATAATAGTCACAAAAAGCAAGGAAACTACATTTACTCTACAGTAGTTACCTTTAATCCCCATCCCCGCGAATTTTTCAGCGGAGAAACTAGAAAGCTGCTCAGTCCTACAGCAGAAAAAGGAAAACTATTAGAATCCCTAGGAGTAGAACAATTAGTTTTATTGCCTTTTGACCGAGAATTAGCTCGTTTGACTCCTCAGCAGTTTGTCGAAGAAATTTTACTCGCTCAATTACAGGTCTCGAAGATTAGTGTGGGAGAAGATTTTCGCTTCGGTCGCGATCGAACTGGAACCAGTGCAGATTTAGCCGCGATCGCCGCACAATTTGGAGTAGAAGTAATTGTGAATTGTCTACAAAAACACTCCGAAGATAGTTCTCAAACAACGGTACGGATTAGCAGTTCTCTAATTCGTCAAGCCCTAGAACAAGGTAAAATCGCCTTAGCCAATCAAATGCTAGGACGAGCTTACAGTCTGAGAGGAGTTGTAGTGACAGGACAAAAGCTAGGCAGAACAATTGGTTTTCCCACTGCTAATCTTAAGTTACCTCCCTCCAAACTTCTACCCTGTCGCGGAGTATATTCGGTAAAAGTCTTTATTGAAGACACTCCAGAAAACAATTATTTCAATCTTTCATCTCCAATTCAAGGAGTCATGAATATAGGTAGTCGTCCTACCGTAGACGGTGGCTCTACCTCAGTTGAAGTTCATTTGTTAGACTGGTCGGGCGACCTATACGATCGAACCCTGACGGTAGAGATCGAGCATTTTTTGCGATCGGAACAAAAATTTCCTTCCCTAGAAGCACTAAAAGCACAAATTGCTGCTGACTGCGAGATAGCCAGAAAAATTATTTAATCAAACTCCCTGATGGCGATCGAAGCGATTAATTTAAGTAAAAAATACCAGAAAGTAACTGCGGTTGAAGACGTTTCTTTCCAGGTGGCTCCAGGGGAAACCTTGGGACTGATCGGGACGAGTGGCTGCGGAAAAACAACTACTCTCAAAATGCTCAACCGCTTGATAGAACCTACTTCTGGGCGCATTCTCATTAATGGAGAAGACGTAAGAAAACGTCAACCAGAAAAACTGCGTCAAAGTATCGGTTATGCGATTCAGAATACTGGACTATTTCCTCACTATACTGTAGCCGAGAATGTCGCCGTAGTACCGCGCTTGCTCAAGTGGAAAGAAAAGCGCATTGCGGAACGCACTTCTACTTTGTTAGAAATGGTAGGACTGCCTCCCGATCGCTTCGCCAATCGATATCCTAGGGAACTCAGTGGCGGTCAACAACAAAGGGTGGGAATAGCAAGGGCGCTAGCTGCCGATCCGCCTATTATCTTACTAGACGAACCCTTTGGAGCCCTAGATCGAATCACCAGAAAACAAATTCAAGAAGAATTTAAACAGTTAGAAAGCTTGCTGAAGAAAACCATAGTATTAGTCACTCACGACGTATTTGAAGCCGCGACCCTCTGCGATCGCATCTGCTTAATGGATCGGGGAAGAGTAGAGCAAATTGGCAGCCCTAAAGAATTGATTTTTCAACCGAAAAATGATTTCGTGCGGGACTTTTTTCAAAGTAATCGCTTTCAATTAGAATTAGAAGTCACTGTTATTGCAGATATTATTAAGTGGTTAAAACCGCAAGATAGTGAGGAGGTATCAAGGGAGAAATATCAGGAAAACCAGAGCTTGCTCCAAGTTTTAGAAAGTGTAAAAAAATCTTCGGGGATCCGTATTAGCGATCGCAACGGCGAAACCATTCTCACGACTAATTGCGAAGACCTTTTGCAAGCATTTTATCAGTTCAAGGGCTCTCGAACAGATCCGCTACGCGGTGCGCGCCCCAACTAAACGTTAGTCAAATTTACCCTAAAAACAAGATCGTTGTAGTCTAAGTCTCCACCACCTGCTGTATCTTCAAAAGCAAAAGTATTATCTCCGAGCAAGCGGACGTGATCTACTCCTTGGGGGTTAGCATCTAGGAAAGGGAAATATATATTAGTAAAATCTTCATTAGGAGTGCCATCAGCAACCAAGAATGGCACGTAAATAAATCCACCTTCAAGATCTACAGGAACGGTACTATCACTGTCAAAATTCTCTACTCTCTGTTGAAAAGCAGTTCGCGCATAACTTATCGAACCTAGCTGGTCGAAGCCGATTCCAGTTAGGTTGCCCAATCGGTCTGCGATTAGACCCGTGCGCGGATCGACTTTATAGAAACCAACAAAATTATCAAACTCCGCTTCCCTACCCAATACCTCAAATTCAGCGCGCACTAGTTGTTGCCGTGTAAGAGTTGGAAAATTGGGACCAGCACCTAAGACTAAAGAGATAAATTCTCCTTCCTCGAATCCTTGTAAATCCGTTCCTACGGGAAAAAACTCGTTTACTGGCTCCACTCTCATGACAAGATCGTTAAAATCTCGATCGCCTCCACCCTCCAAGTCTTCCCAACGTAATGTAAACTGGCCAGTTTGAGGATCTGGCTCTGACCCTTGTAAATGGTCAAAACCGTCCTGATTAGCTGCAACTGGAGCAAAAAATACTGTGGGAGTGTTTCTAGCTAGCAATTCAGTTTGTGCTGCAGAGGTAGTGCTATTCGGTACGAGATAAAAAACCAGATCGCTACCGCCCAAAACAGGAAAAATCGTATTAGTCGTTTGAGTGAGAAAATTATTTCCCAAAGTGGAAGAAATTGAACCGCCAGTAGATCGTCCGAGATCGAGAGCCTCTTGTAGATAATTTGGGTCTTCTGGATTGACAACAACAGTACGATCCTCAATACTTTCAATTCCCCCATTGGGTCGATCGGCGAAAATTACTCCGATTTCATTGACAAAACTAGCGTCACCTTCAATGACAGTAAACCGCAGTGAAGTACTTTCTTGGGGAGTACCTCCAATAGTATAAATATCGTCATTATTTTGGCTTTTACTTATACTAAGAAATTGTGGCTCTGGGGCATTTCTCGCTTCTTGAGCCACTGGTGAAAGGAGATCGTCTAAAAGATTCAAATTAGTATTAGGATCGTTGGGATTAGGAAGAGAAATAATTTCAGTTATTGATGGACGTGACATAATTTACCTCTGTTTTTGAGAGAAATAGGTAACAGAGAATAAAGTTTACCTGGTTATTTTTTTTAGTCAATGTGCTGCGCAAGAAATATTGATATTTATTTGCAATCTGTTTCTTCAATGCTATTAATACATGAGAAGCATTAATATTTGCTAGCTAATTTGAGAGAAGGCGCAAGTTAGTTTATATTAAACAATCAATAATAGAGATTTTATTGAGGTATGTTTGATGACAAGACGGGCTTTTGTAACAGGAGGAACTGGATTTGTTGGAGCAAATTTAGTACGATCGCTTCTAAAAAACGGATATTCAGTAAAGGCTTTAGCACGTAATAATAGTTGTTTGGACAATCTTCAAGGCTTAGATATTGAAATAGTTGAAAGCGACCTCAAAGACCCAGATTTAGACGAAAAAATGCGAGGTTGCGAAGTGTTATTTCACGTTGCTGCCCGTTATTCTCTATGGCAAAAAGATAAAAAAGCAGTATATCGAGATAATGTTTTAGGAACTAGAAATATTTTAGAAGCAGCGCGAAAAGCAGGAATTGAACGCACTGTTTATACTAGTTCTGTCGCCGCAATTGGAGTAGAAAATCCAGGGACAATTGCCGATGAAAATTATCAAAGTCCGGTAGAAAAATTAATAGGTAACTATAAAAAATCTAAATTTTATGCCGAACGAGAAGCAGTTAAAGCAATTGAATTAGGTCAAGATATAGTAATAGTTAATCCCAGTACTCCTATTGGCCCTTGGGACATTAAACCTACACCTACTGGAGATATTATTTTACGGTTTTTGCGCCGTCAAATGCCTGTTTATGTAAATACTGGTTTAAATTTTATCGACGTGCGAGACGTAGCGATCGGACACATATTAGCTTTAGAAAAGGGAAAAACAGGCGATCGCTACATCCTGGGAAACGAAAATCTTACTTTAAAAGCTTTACTCGATCGACTGGCAAAAATAACAGGAATACCAGCACCTCAAAGAACTATACCTCTTTGGGTGCCTCTAACTGTAGCGGCGATCGACGAATATGTCCTTACACCCTTAGGTAAAAAACCTTCCCTTCCTTTCGATGGAGTTCGCATGTCAGGGCAAAAAATGTATTACGATGCCTCCAAAGCAGTACGGGAACTGGGTTTACCCCAATCTTGCACTACAGTTGCTCTCCAAGATGCTGTCAACTGGTTCGCCGAAAAAAAATCTATTTTTCAACCCACTTGCTCTCGCTTGAATTAAAATTTTATGATATCTCGATATAAAGAAAAATAAAATTTTGTTAATAAGCAAGGAGTAATTATATGTATATAGTCCAGATCGCCTCGGAATGCGCCCCCGTAATTAAAGCGGGAGGTTTAGGCGATGTGGTTTACGGACTCAGCAGAGAATTAGAAATTCGCGATAACTGCGTTGAGATTATTCTCCCCATGTACGATTGTATGCGTTACGACCATATCTGGGGACTCCACGAAGCATATCGCGATCTTTTCGTACCTTGGTATGGAGGTACAATTCACTGTTCTGTATTCTGCGGTTGGGTACACGAAAGATTGTGCTTCTTTATTCAGCCACACTCAGGGGATAATTTCTTTAACCGAGGTCACTATTACGGTAGTAACGACGACTATATGCGCTTTGCTTTCTTCAGTAAAGCTGCTTTAGAATTCCTCCTAGTTAGTAACAAGCGTCCCAATATTATTCACTGTCACGACTGGCAAACTGGTTTAATCCCAGTTATGCTATTCGAGATTTACAAGTGGCACGGAATGTGGCAACAACGAGTATGTTACACCATTCATAACTTCAAACACCAAGGAATAGCTGGAATTGACGCTCTTTGGGGAACGGGGCTAAATAACGACCTTTACTACTTAAACTACGATCGCCTGCAAGATAATTTCAACGGATCGGCAATCAATTTTATGAAGGGCGGTATAGTCTACTCTAATTACGTTAATACAGTTTCACCTCACCATGCCTGGGAAGCGCGATTTTCTGATATTGGTTATGGACTCGGACATACCCTAGAAATACACCAACACAAATTTGGAGGTATTCTCAACGGCATCGACAACAATATCTGGAATCCATCAACCGACAATCATATACCCTATCACTACGATAAAGATAACCTCAAAGACAAAGTCTGGAACAAAAAAGCCCTGCGGGAGCGACTTTTATTGCAGGATTGCGATAAACCAATTATTGCTTACATAGGTCGTCTAGACGATCAAAAAGGCGTTCATCTGGTACACCATGCCATATACTACGCCCTAAACAGGGGAGCGCAATTCGTTCTTTTAGGTTCGGCGACCAATCAGGAAATAAATAACTGGTTCTGGCACGAAAAACACCATCTAAATAATAACCCCGACTGTCATTTAGAAATTGGTTTTAACGAAGAATTAGCTCACCTGATTTATGCAGGGGCGGATATGATGGTAGTTCCCAGTAATTACGAACCTTGCGGACTAACCCAGATGATTAGTTTGAGATACGGTACTGTCCCCATTGTGCGAGGGGTTGGCGGTTTGTTAAGTACGGTGTTCGATCGCGACCACGAAGCCGATCGTCCCCCAGAAGAACGCAATGGTTACGTATTCTATCAAACAGACCCTCACGCTCTAGAATCAGCAATGGAGCGAGCGATCGGATTGTACTACGAATATCCTGATGAGTTCAAAAAACTCGTTACTCAAGGCATGAGTTGTGACTATTCCTGGAATAATCCAGGAGACAAATATATGGAAGTTTACGAATTAATCCGAGATTTCTAACTTCCCTCTTCTGTAAAGTTCCCCTAACTAGAAGTTAGGGGATTATCCCCCCTCGATCGAAGTTCAGATAGGTTAGGAAAAAGTTTACTCTAGTATTTGTAAAGAGTTAAAAAAGATGGCTACTTTTTCTTTTTGCTGCCGTTTAATTTGTTGGCTAGCTCCCAAAACATATAGGCGTTCTTCTACCAAATAAATTCTGAAAATTATAGTTTCAGTATTATCTTGTAGGCTAAATTCTTTTCCGCGATTTTTACCGAGATTAATAGAACGCTCTTGTGTCAACTTAAATTGTGTTTCTTCGATAATTGCGTCGCGTATTTTTTCTAAGAATGCTTCTGTATTTTCTATATTCTCTGCATCCAAATTATCTGAGTAAGCAACAATAAATTCTTCTGATACTGCATTAGAAGTAAATAATTTAAACTCAATTGGCTCGTTGGAAGTTTTTAAATTAATAGTTTCTTGGCTAAAAACTCCTTGAGGTATCCAAATACTAAATCCAGCTTCAAGAAACATCAAGGGATGCCAGGTAGAAGAAGATGATTCAGGAGTGGAAATATTTAAAGTAGGATCGGGTTTCCTTTCTTGAATCCTTCTAATTTCACGTTCTAATAGTTCGTCTCCTCGTCGAAAAAAGTCTGGTCGTCTATAAAAATCAGCTAGAACTTTGGTAAAAGAAAAAGTACCAGTTAACAACAATATAGTGACAATAAATGTCAATTTCCTAGAAGAGATCGACTCGATCTCTATCTTGAAATTATCTTTGCGCCAACGATTCCAAATATTACAACTTTGCTCTATAATTTTCTGATACCGACGATTAATCATATATTTATTATACGATCGAAATTTATTACCAACTAAATCAATTTTTGAAAAGTAAAAAGTAATCTCTTTCTCCCCGTCTCCCTTACTCCCCTACTCCCCTGCTCCCCCTCTTCTTCGTCTCCCTTCTACCATCATACGCACTACGTCCCTCATTTTAGAGCGCGCTTCCCATCCTAATTTAGCTTTGGCTTTAGCTGGATTTCCCCTACTAATAGCTAAATCTGTCGGTCTCAATAGACTTTTATCGGTAACTACGTATTTCTGCCAATCTAGATTCATACAAGCAAAAGCAGATGCCACAAAATCCCCTAACTTGTTGCTTTCTCCTGTAGCAATTACATAATCGTCTGGCTGTTCCTGCTGCAGCATTAAATACATAGCTTCTACGTATTCTGGAGCCCAACCCCAGTCTCTTTGAATAGAAATATTACCCAGACGCAGTTTTTCAGCGCTGCCATTAGCAATTTTAAGAACAGCAGCGATAATTTTTTGAGTAACGAACCTTTCGGGTCTGAGAGGCGATTCGTGATTAAAAAGGATGCCAGAACAAGCAAATAAACCGTAAGCCTCCCGATAATTAGCTACTTGCCAAAAAGCAGCAGATTTAGCTACAGCATAAGGGCTTCTGGGACGAAAGGGAGTGTTTTCGTCTGCGGCTTCACTACCTATATCCCCAAAACACTCACTCGAACCCGCATTGTAAAACTTGATTGGTGCCTTAGTAAAGCGAATTGCTTCGAGGAGATTTAAAGTTCCAGTAGCGATACTTTCTAGGGTTTCTACGGGTTGCTCGAAAGAAAGACCTACAGAAGTTTGTCCTGCGAGATTATAAACTTCGTCAGGTTCAGTTTTCAGCAACACTTGTAAGACACTGCGAAAATCTGTGAGGGCTACAGACTCTAATTTAATTCGATCGCGAATGTTCAGGAATTCTAATTTTCTAAAGGAGGACATTTGTGCGTCCCGCGAAGTTCCGCAGACTTCATAACCCTTGCTTAGCAGTAACTTAGCTAGATAAGCTCCATCTTGACCGGAAACACCACAAATTAGTGCTTTTTTCATGATTTTTCTTGCTTAGTAGGTGTTTGTATCATATTTTGTATGACAGCACTTAAATAACCAATTTGACCGTAAGCGTAGAGCAAGTTTTCAAAGCGAACTCCAGGGTCGGGAAAGTATTTCACAGTTTTATAGAGTCCGCGCAAAATACGTTCTCCACCCGTCCGCAAACGGCTAATACCAGTACGATCGCTCAATTGTTCTCGATAACACTCGCTGATACCTTGCCACCAGCTACGCTGTAAAAACCAACTGGGTTTGAGACGTTCGGGAGCAACATTATGAGCAGCTAAAGCTTCGGGAAGATAAGCGACTTGCCAACCCCGATCGAGAGCCAATTCGGTCATATACAATTCTTCATTAGATAATAACTTTTTGCCCACTCTCCCCAGATTGAGATCGAAGCCGCCAACTTGCTCTAAAAAAGTCCTTCTAATCGAGTAATTTAAGCCTCTAGGGGTTAAACCAGGATTGTCTATATAGACCACACTATCCCCCAGGTCGTAAGCCCCCAAACACCCTGCTGAACTTGGAGAAATCCACTTGGGAGGAGTAACCCCATCGGGCCAAATTAGAGTGACTTTTCCCCCTGCGATCGCCAGTTTTTCGTTATTCTCATAGGCTTTGAGCAGCACAGAAAGCCATTGGGGGCTGGCTACAGCGTCGTCGTCTAGATAAGCAAGAAGAGGCGCATTGCTAGATTTAGCACCAGTGTTGCGCGCTGTAGAAAGACCCAGAGTTGGTTCGTAAATGTATTTTAGATGGGGATGGGAAAGGCGCGCTTCTACTACTTCGCGGGTGCGATCGCTCGATGCATTATCCACCACCACTATTTCAAAATCGGGACAATCTTGCGCCAAAAGGCTATCGATCGCATCTCCTAAATACTTATCTCGATTGTGAGTACAGATAATAGCAGCTATTTGAGATTCTGACATGAGTTATTGCTTACCTGTTATTGGGTTTGTCGGTTTATTGAGTAAAACTTGTTCGTAACGCTTACCTATTTTTTCCCAAGAATATTCTTTTTCTACCAACGATCGTCCGTTTTCTGAGAGCTTTTCTCGCAGTTTAGGTTCTTCAAATAAGCGACCAACAGCATATACGTATTCGTCGATTTCATTAGCTCTCATGGCGCGCAAAGGAACCCCAGCACCGTCTACCTGTAAATTAGCCAAAGCGCGATCGCTTGCCACTATTGGTACTCCTGCAGCCATGACTCGCAGGACTGAGTCTTTTTCTCCCAATCCTTTGCGATGAGGCATTACACACGCTGTTGCCCAGTGTAGAATATCTACTAAGGACGTAATCCGATCTGACACTGAAATATTAGGCAACTCACCTAATTCTAATACTTGTGGAGTTGGGTGAGAACCGATCAATTCTAATTTTGCTTCTGGATAGCGTTTTTTGATTTCTGGGAACACTTCTAAACATAAAAAACGCGCTGCATCAATATTTGGAGCTTTATCCATCTCCCCAATAAAAACTAACCTTTGTCCTCCTCTATTAGAAGCGCGCAAAGGGAACAAACTCAAATCGACACCATTAGGAATGGCGATAATTTTGGCATCGGGACTCAATTTTTCGATTTGTTTTCGATCTTCGGTACTAGAGGTAACAATTGCCGAAAATTTAGAACAATATTGCTGTTCGTAACGACGCAATAGGGGCAAGTTGAACCGATCTGACAGCCCCGACTCCGAAATCTTTGTTTCTATATAATTCTGGCACGTACGATATACAGAACTGTGAATATTTACTACTGTCCGCACTTTTTCTCGCCACTGGGGTCGAATATAAATTTCATTAGCGCTATCCTCGCAGGTAATTACATCAAAGCGATCGCCTTTTACCGCCTCGTCTATCCACTCTTGCATCGCTGGAGAGTAAGTAGATAATACCTGTGGTGGGGTTCCCTGTTGAATAAATGTCCCCAACTGTTTAGCTTTATCTAATATCCCTTCTTTGACTTTAGATTGTTTCACCCTGGGAAAAATCGTCAATTGCTGCGTCCATTGTTTTAGTTGTTCTACTTGCGCTTCGCTAATATCGTCTCCTCTTTGAGTAACTAGGTGGACTTCGTGGTTTTGATGGATATATTTCAGTATGTTAAAAGTTCTCCTCTGAGTTTCCCCAATGCTTGGCGGATAGGGAAAAATAGAAGAGATCATTAAAATCTTCATTGTTTCCTCACAATAATCATAGATAAATTTCTTTTATAGCGATAACATCGATAATATCTAGCTTTCTTTAAATCGGATACGGTATTATCATAGATGCCCAAAGTTAGTGTTTGCATTCCTACCTATAATCGCGCTCATTATCTGGTTTATTCGGTTAATAGCGTTCTCGATCAAACTTATTCGGATTTTGAGTTAATTGTCTGTGATGACGGTTCTCCCGATAATACTGCTGAGGTAGTAAGTCAGTGGAAAGATCCTCGAATTCGCTATATCAGACATCCAGAAAATATCGGGCGCAGTCGCAATATGCGTTCTGGTTTTGATGCTGCGGAAGGAGAATATTTCATCAAATTCGACGACGATGACGGTTTGACTCCTGATTTTTTAGCCCGTACGGTGGCAGTATTAGACTCGGAACCTACTGTAGACTTCGTTTGTACCGATCATTGGATTATTAACGCTAAAGGAGAAAAACAAGAGTCAGCGACGCGAGAAAATTCCGCTAAGTGGGGTAAGAACAGGTTAAAACAAGGGGTAATTGAAGATTTAATTCGAGAGACTTTTGAGTATCAAAGTTTGCAGGTAGGTTCGACTCTCTTTCGTCGTGCGACTTTACAAGAAGTTGACTATATGCGTCCAGAAGCAGATGGCTGTGAGGATTTCGATTTATTAGTCCGCTTGGCGATCGCTCAGAAGCAAGGCTATTTTCTTCCAGAATTATTAATGGAATATCGCTTCCACGGTCAGCAGACGAGTTTAAAGCAAGATCTCCACTTTTTGTCTGCTAAAACTTTTTGTATTGACAGTTATCGTTTTCCCAACGACGAACTAGAAAAGTTACGAGTTGAAAAATTAGCCCTAACAAGACAGGCTTTAGGTTTAAGACTCATCGAAAAAGGAGATGCTAACAAAGGGCGAGAGTTATTACAACAATCTACTAAAGTTTTAGGCAGTTCTTCTAAAGTAACTTCGGGCTTTATTTTGTCTTATTTGCCTTTGAATTTGCGACAATTTCTACTCAATTTATTCCGTCAAACTCGCCCCAAAGACTATTCGGAAAAAGTACGAGAAACTGCTGGATAAATTGGCAGGCGATCGAGCGCTGTCTTTGACAAAAAGCTCTCGGTAGTAGTGAACTACCTATACGATTGAATCAAAGCAAAGATTACAATCGTAGGATTCTCGCGAATTTTGCTAAATTCATATCAGTTGCTATCTCTCTTCAATATAGTAATTGTGTCGATTTTTTGCGGATAAGGATAAATTTAATCATAAATTTTAGCAAATTTGCGATCGAGCAAGTGCATAATAAAAATATTGAAATCAGAAGTTTTAACTTCACTCAAAGCAGGAAATATCAATAAAAAAATGAAAATATAGCATCCGAAATAAGCAATCGATACCGAAATTCAATACAAATTTATGAGCGATCGAGATACAAAAAAATCCCCTCTAGAAAAATTAAAATTGTACCAGCTATGGAATATGAATTTTGGGTTTCTCGGGATTCAGTTTGGTTGGGGATTGCAAATGGCGAACATGAGTGCTATTTTCGAGTACTTAGGAGCTAACGCTTATCAACTTCCCCTCCTCTGGATTGCAGCACCCCTCACAGGTTTAATAGTCCAACCAATAATAGGGAATCTCAGCGATTATACTTGGGGACCATTAGGCAGAAGAAGACCTTATATTTTAATGGGAGGGGTATTTGCTTTTATTGGCTTAATCTTAATGCCCCATTGCTCTACACTGTGGATGGCAGCAGGATTATTGTGGATTTTAGACACCAGTGTAAATGTCAGTATGGTGCCATTTCGTGCCTTTATCGGCGATTTACTGCCTAAAGAGCAACGCACTGTAGGATTTGCCATGCAAAGCTTAATGGTAGGAATAGGAGCGGTATGTGCCTCAGCTCTACCCTGGATTTTAGATCGTATTTTCTCAGTAGCCAACTCCAGCAATGCTCAAAGTAAAATCCCTCTCAATGTTGAAATTTCTTTTTATATAGGTGCTGCAGTATTTTTAGTTACAGTATTGTGGACGATCGTAACTACTAAAGAAAGACCGCCAAAAAATTTAGGAGCATTTGCAAAGTTACGAGAGCAAAAAGGGGGTATTCTCCTAAGTATCCAAGAAACTTGGCTTTCATTGCAAAAAATGCCCTCAACCATGTATCAATTAGCCTGGGTACAATTTTTTAGCTGGTTGGGAATATTCTGTTTCTTCCTCTATTTTGCCCCAGCCGTAGCTCGCAATATATTTGGTGCAGTTTCTCAAGATTCAAATTCGTACGTTGAAGGCATAGAATGGGCTGGATTGTGCTTCGCTTTGTATAATGCTGTTTGCATAGGTTTTTCCTTTCTTTTACCTCATCTGGTCAAACGCACCAGCAGTCAAATTACCCACAGTTTTTGCTTGACTTTCGGGGGATTGAGTTTAACCTCGTTGTTGGTAATACACAATCAATATGTACTATTATTAGCTATGATAGGCTTCGGGATAACTTGGTCGAGCGTTTTGGCCCTGCCCTATGCAATGTTAGTTGAATCTATTCCTTCTCAACGTCAAGGAATATATCAAGGTATTTTTAATTTATTTGTCGTTTTACCGCAAATAAGTGTTTCTCTGGGTTTCGGTTGGGTAATGAGAAATTTACTCCACGAAGATTGCGCATTAGCTGTGGTTTTGGGAGGAGTATTTTTAATCTTAGCTGCAGTTTTAACTCAGTTAGTCAAGATTAGTCCTGTGGTAGTAGAAAATAAATCCTCAGCCAACATTTTATCGAAAGTAACGTAAAGATTTAGGTCAGAGCGATTGAGAAAAATTGAGTTATTTAAGCGACGATCGAAGATGGCAAGAATTTGAGAGTAAGTTAGGAAGCGATCTTTTGCGAGTCTACGATCTTTAAGACTTTTTTGCGTCTTTTAGCACAAAAGAGAAAGAGAGAACAGTATTTTTACTAATGACACTAGTATTATTTTTTGTTTCAATATGATTGAAAGGTCTTTGTGAATAATTTTCAGCCAATAATTAAACATTAAACAATATACAAAACGGCGATTTAGTCAATTTTAAATCTTTCAAATCTTGAATTTTATCAATCAAATATATTTTATTTGTCCGAGAGAAAAAATGAGCAAAAAAATTAATTTAGCACTATGGCGATGGCTTGCCAGAAAAAAAGAAAGTGGCTTCGCTTTGCCCCTTGTCTTAATGTTAGGACTGGTTATGAGTATCATCGCCATAACCATGATAGGGCGCTCGCAAAACGACCAATTAGATGCTGTAAGCCAGAAAAAAACTGAGCAAGTACGACTAGTAACTGAGGGAGGGATCGATCGCGCCCTGACAATTTTGAATCAAGCGCGACTAGCCCTAATTACAGACGTTAACGACGACGATAAGATCGATGAGTTGGACTGGGAAAACTTTTACCCATATAATTCTACCAAGACTGTGAAAGAACTGTTTGACGAAGCATATCCCAATACAGACAATAGCACAGCCGAAATAGTGAGTTATTCATACAGCAAAGATACTAACACTGCAACGCTAGTCGTCAAGGGTTCCCTCAATGATGGCGTTAAAACCCAATCTCAGATCAAAGTAACAATCCCAGTGATAATCGACAAACCAGATTCAAGGGATAGCGTAGCTTCAATTATTGGAGAGGATATTGAACTCCAGCAAAGTGATGTCATAGGTAATATTATTTGCTCAGTACCAGCAGTTAATAACTCCTCAGTTAATGACGGCGACAATTGTCAAGCGACTGGCGATAACGAAAATGATTTAAGAAATGCAATTGGAGCGAACAGTAGTAATGCTAAAATAATCGATCCTGAAGATACGAGTAAGACAGGAGAAATTAAAGTAGGGACGGTGAAGATCCCTGACGTGCCAGATTCCCCCTCAGATGCAACAGTTTACGATCTAGGAAATATTTACAGCGATCTGAAACTGCCACGCTCTGGCGACAAACCCTACAATGGCGTTTATTACTATGAAATAAACAAAGTAGATAAGGCATCTCTCCTCATTAAAGAAGATTCTCAGGTAAGGCTCTATGTCAAAGGAAACATAGAGTTAAGCGGAAATGACGCTATTAC
>JASJDA010000420.1 GCA_030065755.1 Prochloraceae cyanobacterium
TAGGTGGAGAAGCAGGAGAAATTAGACTCGTCTTAAAAGCAATTAAACTATTACTGAAACGTTGTGTTGAGGATACAAAAAACTTAACTCAGTTAATCTCTCGAATCGAGGGGAATTTTCTAAAATTAAATTAAGAGGGTCAAATATTTATAGTAGGCAGGAAAATGCTAGGGTTAACAGCAGCAGAAATAGCAAAATTAGCGTTTAATGGCGTAATACAAGCGGGAGCTGGTGCTTTGTCAGTTGTAAGCGCGAAAAAACTGTGGCAGAAAATTCGGTCTAAGTTTCAGGGCAACCGAATCGCTATTGAAGCTCTCAACGATGCCGAGTCACAACGCTCACCAGAAATCTTAGAGGAGAAGGTAGTTCCTTTGCTAGAAGAGGCGATGGGTAAAGAGCCGCAGTTTGCCCAAGAAATTCAAATGATCGCAGTTCAAATTAATCACGAGATTGAAGCTAATACTGCTGATGAAATTCAAATGAATGCTAAGGCTTACAACCAAAGCACCGTAAAGCAAGTAGGAAAAATTCAAGCAGATAATGTCAGCTTTTAGTTTCCACAAAGGAACATTTTAAGCGAGCAACAGGAAGAGAAAACTTGATTTTATTTACAGGGTTGACCAATAGTACTGATGCCAGAACCAAATGATTCTCAAACTTCAAAACCTATCAGATTAGATGTAACTGCTCGCGATAGGAGCAAAGTGACTCAGATAGGAAAAGTTGAGATTAGTCAGGACAGCATTGGGAACACCATTATTAACGGTCAACTGATAATTATTGAAACACAGCGTCCGATTAAGAAAAAAGAAACCTCTACTGAAGCCAAAATCGGGCCTAATCCTTACAAGGGACTGCTCTACTTTGATGAAACAGATAGCGATCGCTACTTCGGCAGGGAAGCTCAAATAAAAAAGCTCTGGGAGATATTTAACCAACTCCACCAGCAGGAAGAATCTCTACGTCTATTACCAATACTAGGACCATCAGGTTGTGGGAAATCTTCCTTAGCCCGTGCTGGTTTAATTCCTTCTTTAGCAAGAAGACCGTTGCCAGCTCGCAAAAAAGCACGTGTCGCTATTTTGACCCCAGGAACTCATCCAATAGAAGCCTTAGCTGGTGTTTTGGCAAAAATCGCTACTAATGATATTGCCCCTGTCACTAAAACTCGTGAATTAACTAAAGAATTAAAAATAAGCAGCGACAGTGGCGAATATGATGGATTAAGGCGGATTGCTGATTTACTGCCAGACATTAACTCTTCACCGCTAATCGTTTTAGTGGATCAATTTGAAGAAGTCTATTCGTTGTGCAAGGATACAGATGCTCGTCAAGCTTTCATTGAAAATTTACTTCATGCAGCTGGCGATCGTGCTGCTAGAGTCTCAGTTATCTTGACCCTTAGAAGCGACTTTTTAGTAGAAACACAAAAGCATATTCAACTAAGTCAAGCTATTACTAGGCAAGGGTTTATTGTTCCGGCAATGAGTAAGGAAGAGCTGAGAGACGCGATCTCTTTACCCGCAGAACGAGCCGGATATCCTTTAGATAAAGGAACTATTAACCAACTTATAGAACAAACAGAAGGTAGAGAGGGAGCATTACCCTTATTACAATTTGCACTCGAGCAAATCTGGGAAGGCATCAGAGAAAACAAAGAACCTGCCCAAACCCTTCAAGAAATAGGGGGAGTAGGCGGAGCGTTGGCTGGAAAAGCACAAAGTATTTTTGATGGTCTTAGTAAAGATGAAAAGGTGATCGCTCGTCGAGTATTTTTAGGATTAGTACAACTGGGGGAAGGAGCAAAAGATACTCGCCGTCGGACTAAAATTCAAAGTTTAGTCGCAAACACTGAAGAACCACAACAAGTCAAAAAAGTAATTGGTAGGTTTGCCTCAATTAATGCCCGTTTAATTACCTTATCTAGTGGTGAGGGCACTGAAACAGCAGAAGTAACTCACGAAGCTTTATTTTACCATTGGCAAGAGTTAAATGAATGGTTAGGTAGGAACAGAGATGATATTCGCTTTCAGCGACGTTTAGAAGAAGCAGCGCGACATTGGCATGAAAACAAAAGACCTGGAGGTAGTCTTTGGCGTTCTCCCGATCTTGATTTACTACAACAATATCACAAACGTAATAGTAACGATTTAACCTCTCTACAATTACAATTTTTTCAAGCTTCTCAACGAGCTGACAAAACCAGAAAACTTCTGAGCGTTTTACTCATGGTTGGGTTGCTTGTTGGTATTATCTGGGCCAATATTCAAAGATTAGAAGCTATTAGACAAACAAAAATTGCCACTTTACGTGCCAAAGCTATTGAAGCAGAAAACCTTATCTCTACTAATCCCGTAGAAGGGCTAGTAAAGGCGATGGCGGCTATTGGAGAAAGAACTCAATATGGATTAGCAACAGAACTTCCTAGAGTCCACTTTAGCTTGTCAGAAACAATTGATGCAGCCAAAGCTAGAGATAAAGTGGTGATGAAAGGTCACACAAGTAGTGTCAATTCTGTGGTCATAAGCCCCGACGGTAAATCTATTGCTAGTGCCAGTGGGGATAAAACTGTGCGGCTGTGGGATTTATCTGGCAACCAACTAGCTATTATGACTGGTCACACAAGGAGTGTCAATTCTGTGGTCATAAGCCCCGACGGTAAATCTATTGCTAGTGCCAGTGATGATAACACGGTGCGGCTGTGGGATTTATCTGGCAACCAACTAGCTATTATGACTGGTCACACAGAACCTGTCATGTCTGTGGTCATAAGCCCCGACGGTAAATCTATTGCTAGTGCCAGTTATGATAACACGGTGCGGCTGTGGGATTTATCTGGCAACCAACTAGCTATTATGAAAGGTAACACAGAACCTGTCATGTCTGTGGTCATAAGCCCCGACGGTAAATCTATTGCTAGTGCCAGTGGGGATAAAACTGTGCGGCTGTGGGATTTATCTGGCAACCAACTAGCTATTATGACTGGTCACACAGAACCTGTCATGTCTGTGGTCATAAGCCCCGACGGTAAATCTATTGCTAGTGCCAGTGATGATAACACGGTGCGGCTGTGGCTATTTAATTGGCCAGATTTACTAACTCTAGCTTGTAATAGATTGCGATATCATTCCTTACTATTAGAAGTTGAAATTGAAAATACTGAAGATACTGAAAATGATGCAAAAAAAGCTGGTGATACTTGTCTAAAATATAGTAGTTGGAATAATACAAAAAAAGCCGAATTTCAGCGCGATCGCGCTTTAGCCATCTCCCGCAAAGGCGATTATAAGCAAGGTGCGAGCGAGTTAAAAGAAGCTAAAAAAAGAGACTCAACAATAGACCTCAATCCTAGAACCAAAGAAATCGATCGCGATCCAAAAAAAGTAGTAAAACAATTGGCAGCACCAGTTAAAGTCAAAGAGGGAGAGAGGCTAGCAAAAGAGGGGAAAGTGGAAGAGGCGATCGCTGCTTACAAACAAGCACAACAACTCAATTCTGATATAGACCTCGATCCCAAGACCAAAGCCATAGATAAAGATTCCAACGCTGTGGCCATTAAATGGGCAGCGCCAGCTAAAGTCAAGGAGGGAGAGAGGCTGGCTAAAGAGGGTCAAGTTACTGAAGCGATTGCTACTTACAAAGAAGCACAACAACTAAATCCTGAAATCGACCTTAATCCTAATACCGAAGAAGTCGATCGCAATCCAGAAAAAGTAGCAAAACAATTGGCAGCCCCAGTTATCCTACAAAAAGCGATTGCCTTAGCCGAACAAGAAAAAATAGACGAAGCGATCGCTCTATTTCAAAAAGCTAAAAAATTCTCTCCTGAAATCGACCTCAATCCTAGAACCAAAGAAGTCGATCGCAATCCAGAAAAAGTAGCAAAACAATTGGCAGCCCCAGTTATCCGACAAAAAGCGATTGCCTTAGCCGAACAAGAAAAAATAGACGAAGCGATCGCTCTATTTCAAAAAGCGCAAAAACTCTCTCCTGAAATCGATCTAAATCCTAAGACAGAAGAAATCGAAACAGATCCTGAAGCTGTAGCAAAACAATTAGCTGCCACAGTTATGCTGCAACAAGCTCGACGATTAGTCAATAATGAAGAAATAGAAAAGGCGCTCGCTCTTTACAATAAAGCGATAGAACTTAATCCTAAATATACTGATGCTTATAACGAGCGCGCCAATATTTTCTATGAGCAGAACAAATGGGATAAAGCTTTAGCTGGTTATAACAAAGCCATAGAGAGCGATTCTAATTATGTTTATGCTTACTTTAATCGCGGTTTAGTTTATAAAATTTTGGGAAGAAAAGATTTAGCTAGAGAATCTTGGCAAAAAGCAGCAGAACTTTATAAAAAGGAAGGAAAGACAGAAAAATATCAAATAACAATGGATCAAATTAAGTCACTCGACTCTGATTAACCACATTAAATCTAAATATCGCCTACATAAAATACGCCTTCTGCTTCAACTCACTCCAAGGCACAGGCTTGACTATAACTTCAGTTACTTTCTCCTTGAGACGATCTTGTATATCCTCTGGTAGAGATCGATCAACGATCGCAACGACATCTCCATCAAACTGAAGAGACTCTATGAGGGGAATACAGGGAGACTGTTGATTATTAAGATCAAACAATAAGACATCAAAAAAGGATAGGGACTCGGGTAAAGAGCTAGGAGTGGCGATCGTGATATTCTTCAACTGTAGCTGAGTATAATGTCCTAAACTGCTTAGGTATTCTGATACTATTTTAATATCATCTTTTTCAAGAACTATACATATATTACGCTCACTTTTTATATCTCCAGTGGTTTGCTTTTTAATGAGTGGCGAAATATTTTCTGATTCTTTTATCTTTCGATCAATGATGCCAGATAACCAGGCTAAAAGTTCTACTTGTTCTGATAATGATAGATCCGCAGCTTCTGCCTTCAAGTCACAAGGTACAAATTGTTTCTTTTGTTTTAAATCGAGGTAATTTAGTAATCTTTCAATGCTCCATTTTTTCTGCTTTGCAATTGCCGCTATTCTCATTGCAGAAATATTTTCCAAATCGAACTGACGCTCTGGATCTAGCCATTTGCTAATACTCCCTTGACTAATACCTGTTTTTTGCGCTAGCTCGTCCTGAGAATTATTTTCTAAAAGTTCTTGTAATAGTTGTCTAAATTTTTCTAAAGATTTATCAAATTTAGGCTCAAAAAACCCCAAATAATCAGCTAGTTCATCTACAGAAACTCCTTTAACATCAGCTATTGCCGCAAAAGTCTTAATTCCTAATCCTCCAGGATCTATTTTGCCTTGAAGCCAATGAGTTAAGCTTCCTCCAGATATGCCTAGTTGTTTAGCTAGTTTAACTTTTACATTTCCGCATTGGGCAAGTATTTCTTGAACTAAAACCGCAAATAATTTTTTTCTTTCATTTGAATCCATTCATATTCTAAGGCTTGAATTGTCAACAAGATATTAATCCCGAAATAATGGTTTTGGGAATTGTGTTTTTTAAATTTTCGTGTTTTAATAGAATTGTGATTTTCAAGAACTGATTAAAGAAAGCCGGAAATAAAAATGACCCACAGCATTCAATATCCATCATCAACAAGTAAAACCTGGAATATCACGATTAAAGTGACTAAAGACGAAGAGAAGACTATCAAAAAGAAAATACTAGATTCAGAGATGAAAATAGGAGAATACACTAAAAAAAGGCTTTTAGAGTAAAAAAAGAGCTTTTATCTAGAAAAATGCGAGAAAAATCTCTCTAAGCTCCAAATTGTTTTAATTTTCTCTCAATCTTGCTTGTCTTTAAAGAAGATAAGGGCAAAAAAGCAAAAAAAAAACCCCTGCTGTTTTCAACATGGGATTTTCTCAACATACTATGTCTACCATATCAAATAAAACCAAGCCACAGAGCGATCGATCGCCATTTTCCAAAGAGCGCTCAGAACAGAAGCCAGATTTATTCCACAACGCCATACTTGCCGTTTTAGAACAAGCTGGCGCAACCGAAGTAATTCGCTACAAGAAAAAAGTCGGCAGAGGACGAGTCTATTGGGGTTACTACAAAACC
>JASJDA010000421.1 GCA_030065755.1 Prochloraceae cyanobacterium
GTTCTGCTTTTTGTTCTGCTTTATAAATGCGAATAGAATTATGCAGAATTTGTTTGAGATTATCTGCTGAGATTTTTGATTTAATTAAATAGTCTGTAGCCCCAGCTTTCATCAATTCTACAGCAACTTCTTCGTTTCCCTGACCAGTAACTACAATTAAAGGGGCATCTACTTCCATCTGCTGCATTTTTTTTATTAGAGTTAGTCCGTCTAGATCTGGTAAATCGTAATCTAATAAAACGCAGTCAAAATTGTTTTTTTCTACTTTAGCTAAAGCTTCTATTCCGTCACTAGCTTCGGTGAGGGTTGCATTTAAGTCTATTTTGTTGAGTTCTCGGCATACATTCATTCGATCGACTTCTTCGTCGTCTACTACGAGAATTGACAGTTCTTTTTCCATTTCTCCTGTAGCATTGGAGCGACTCCAGTACAAAGTTCTTGGATTAGAACTTTGTACGTCAACTGGTTCGCTTGTCGTTTTTATTTTCATATTATTTTTTGAGCTAGGATATATATTTATCTTTAGTTACTCGCTATTTTACGGAAAAAGCTCGCTCTGTGTCCTCTGCAATTAGGAGGATTTTTGCAACGAACAAAGCTTGGCTTCTCCTATTCCTTTAGATTAGATAGCTGATGCGTCTAGGACTTTAATAGGGATCACTCGCACTTTGAGACGGACTGGCTCTTTTAATTCCCGCGAGATAAAATTTCGTACTAATTGCACTTGATTTTCAGAAATAGAGTCTAATGGTGCTGCTACTTCTATTTTGACAAAAATAATGTCTTCTCCTGAGTTGACCTTAATCGAGCGAATATCAGCGCGAGAAAAAGTAACAGTACGATGGCGAATCAAAGTATCTACACTGCGACGCACCCTTTCTTTAACTAAAAGTTGTTCTAAGGAAAAACCCAAAGGCACTCCCAGCAACAACAAAGCTAATATAGAAATAATTAGTCCCTGTCGCGCCTTCTCAATAGAGCCGTAGGATTGAAATAGAAATACTACCCCTCCACTAAAAACAATACCTGTTAAGTTGGTCAGAAATAACAAGAAAGCTCCAACTATTAACTCTTGTTGACCGCTAGCTAAACCGATGCCAACTACACTTAAAGGAGGAACTAACGCTACGGCGATCGCCACTCCAGGTAAAGCATCGGCGATGCTATGACGAGAATGAGCAAAAGCTCCTGCTGCACCTGCGGCTAAAGCTATACCTAAATCGAGTAAGGTAGGATTAGTTCTGGATAATATTTCTGAGTTGATATTTGTCAGTCCTAAAATCGAAGCAGCTACCCATGAAGTAACAACGGTTAAAATTATTCCTTTAAATACCGTTAAACTCGATCGCCGCAGCAGTCTTCTATTAGCCACTACCATAGAATAAGCTATTCCAATAATTGGCCCCATTAAAGGTGCGATAATCATTGCTCCAATGATTATCGCGACGCTGTTAGCAAGCAGTCCCATAGTGGCAATAAGACCGGAAAGTCCTAACATAAAATAGAAGCCAAAAGAGGGGAATGACGTTCTCCAAAGGTTGCGATTTATAGTAGCAATATCTTTCGGTTTTTCTATTAACCAGTGCCAGTCACCGCTATGAGCGTGCCAATATTCAATTAGATGTTTTTTGAAAATAGTATATTTTTTTTGT
This sequence comes from Prochloraceae cyanobacterium, assembly GCA_030065755.1. Lineage (GTDB taxonomy): Bacteria > Cyanobacteriota > Cyanobacteriia > Cyanobacteriales > JASJDA01 > JASJDA01. The sequence goes on from JASJDA010000421.1 coordinate 1,653, forward strand.
ATTAAAGATTTTAAGCGTACCAAGTAATTAAAACTAGAACTTATTAATAACACGAAACTACTCCTCGATCGCTTTTTTCAAGTATTTAAAATTTTTCGCTCGGTATCTGGCTGCGAGAAAGGGAACAGTAAGATTCAAAGGCAACAGGCAACAGGAAATAACCAACTATAAATGAAAAAGGAAAAAGAAAAAACATTACTGTTGTCTTTTTCCTTGTTTTCTATTAGCTGTTTTATGACCGATTTTTATATTTTTTAAATTGAAAGAACGTTTATACTTAGAGCTTATCAAAAAATATTTGTTCTACAATCTTCCTTAAGATAGAAGTTTTTCATAGGGATTGGGGGAAGGGGGAATGAGGAATAGCAAATAACAAACAGCCAACAGCCAACAGGCCAACAACAAACAGCAAATATTAATTTTTTGGCCAAGTAAAGCGGAAAGTAGTACCTCGATCGACAATAGATTCTATTTCAATTGTTCCTCCTAGATTTTCTATATTTTTTTTAACAATAGACAGACCAATACCCGTATTTTGCCCGTTTTTATGATCTCCTACAGTTTTGAAAATCATAAATATTTTTTCGTGATACATCGGGTCAATTCCAGGCCCGTTATCTGCTACAGTAAATTGGTAAAATTCCCCTCGATCTTGAGATGATATTTTCACCTGTCCGTCGCAGCGATGATGGTGCTTAATAGCGTTACTAATTAAGTTAGAAAAGACTTGCTGTAGGGGCAATCTTTCGGTAGTAAAAACAGGCATTTCACCATCAATTACAATGGTAAACTCAGAAGGTGGAGCAAGGTTATCAATTATCTCCGTCAAAAGTTCCCTCGCGTTAACTATTTCTGGTTCGACTTTTGTGCGTCCGAGGCGAGAATATTGTAGAAGAGCGTCAATAAAAACTTGCATTCGCCGCACTCTAGCTTCCAGCATATCGAGTTGACGGGAGGTGTTATTATCTAATTTATCTTTTAAGTCTTCGGAAAGCCATTGAGATAGTTTGCCGATCGCCCGTAAAGGTTCTTTGAGATCGTGGGACACTACGTGAGCAAACCGATCGAGTTCTTTATTGCGTCTTTCTAGCTCTTTGGTGGTTGCTTTGAGGCTATTATTGAGTTTAGTAAGTTCTTCTGCTCGTTCTTTAAGCATTGTTTCGATAAGCTTGCGATCGCTGATATCGTCCATAGTTCCTACTGTCCCTAGAACTTTCCCTTCACTATCGAGATCGAGTTGAAATTTTATCTCTAACCAACGAAACTTGTCTTTTTTTGTCTGGATCTGAAATTCTGCTTGACAAAATTTCTTTTTTTTAGTAACAATACTTTGAAATAGTTTGGCGGCGCGTTTTTTGTCAGTTGCATCAAAAAGGTAGTCGGTCAAAGGAAACCCAAGACTTTCTTCTCTAGAAAATCCAGTAATTTTGCTCCAAGCCCGATTGAGAAAAGTCAAACGTCCTTGGATATCTGTTTGGAAAATAACTTCTCGAACGCTATTGACTACATTAGTGTACTGTCGGTTACTTTCTACTAGAGCTTTCTCTATCTGTTTGCGATCGGTAATATCTTCAAATCCTAAACCCAGACAATTATCTGGTAAGGGGAAGGCTTTAATGGCATAAATTCCACCAACAAGGCGATCGTCGCTGTAATAAATTTCGTTAAATTCTCTTGCTTTTTGAGTGCGAACTACTTCTGCGTAAGCTTCTAAGTATTCTTTATGGACTTCCATTAGTTTAGGGAAGCATTCAGTCATTTTTTGGCCAATACAATCTTCTAACTTCATGCTTAGTAATTTGCTAGCTGCAGGGTTGGCAGCTACTAACCGAAAGCTAGTCATATCGTTAATATCTTCTAGCTTCCAGACGCAAAAGCCTATTTGGATGTTACTAATAATATCGGCATAAAGCTGAATTTTTAGCCTGGCTTGCTTTTCCCAAGCTAGTAATTCATCTTTAAGAAAGTTAGCTGCTTCTAGTTCAACTGTTCTCTGCTTTACTCTATTTTCTAGTTCTAAATTTAGTTCGATCACTTCTTCTTCTACTCGGACGCGATCGCTAATATCCCGCGCTGTAGAAATAATTTTCTCTATGGTTTTGCTGTCGTTTGAGTAGATAGTTCGATCGGTCGCTTCTACCCAAATATAGTTACCATCTCGATGGCGCAGGCGATATCTGTGGGTTATTTTGTCTGGTAATTTCCCTACTGTTTGGTAGGTTTTTCGCAGCGCTGCGGCATCGTCGGGGTGAAAAAATTGATATGTAGATTTTCCTACTAATTCTTCTGCTTCGTAGCCTAGCAAATTGCGACAAGCTGGGGATACGTATTGGTAAATTTTCTCTAGAGTTTGAATAGAGATAAGATCGGTGGAGTTTTCTGCGAGGAGACGATATTTTTGTTCGCTTTTTTTCAGCAGTGCTTCAGCAATTTTTCGATCGCTAATGTCGCAGTGAGAACCTACCATGCGTATAGCTTTGCCAGTTTCGTCCCATTTTACCTTTCCCCGTGCCAAAATCCATTTATAACTGCCGTCATTACAGCGCAGGCGATATTGGATCTCGTATTGAGGTATTGAACCTTCTAAGTGCCTCTGTAGCTCTTTTTCTACTCTGTCAATATCCTCTGGATGTAATAAAGAGCGCCAACCCTCATAGGTATTGGCTATTTCCCTATCCTCATAGCCGAGCATTCCTTTGAGCGCTTCTGAGAGAAAGCATTCTCCCGTCATAATATTCCAATCAAAGATCCCGTCACCTATACCTTCTAGAGCTAATTGCCAGCGTTCCTCTACGTTTTGTAGTTTTGCTTCTAACTTTTGTTTTTGTGGTTCGCCAATCTCAGTAAAAATTCCTACCCAGCGATCGAGCTTATTATTTTCGTCGAGTATTGGTTTGACTAGGAGGGAAAAGGGGCGATAGCTTCCTTCTGCTCCTCGCAAGCTTAATTTAGTTTGGTATTCGAGCTGTTTTTTTCTTGCTTCTTCCCATTCCCAAATGAAGCGATCTCTATCTTCTCGATGAATTGTCTGGAAAAATTGTTTCCTAGTAGATTGTGTGGCTGCCAATCCAGTATATTCGTGCCAGCACCGATTGAAATAGATAATTTCCCCATTAGGCTTTGCCACCCAGACAATCTGAGGCATAATTTCTAAAAGGCCATACTCTCTCGATCGATAAGCTTTTAGTTGCTGTTTGAGGTGGTTTAGTTCGCTTCTCAATCGTTCAGTTTCTTCGCTAGAATTTTTCGAGCGATCGGCTAGACCATTTTTTTGGGGTTGAATCTTCATTCTTGAATAAAATGTCAAGATAAAGTTAAATATAATTTCGCTTTTTTAAGTTCAGAACAGCTTAATATTTAGCTAGTAACCTTAACAATAGTTAACAATAGAATACAGTTTACTATACTTTAGTAGGAATGGGCGAAAAGTTAAAAGAAAGTAAAAAAGAAAAGAGAATTTCTCAAAGGGTCGTCTTGTTAAATCGTATCGTCACTCATATTCGCCAATCTCTAGATTTACAAGCGATTCTAGATACCACAGTAGCTGAAGTGCGAGCTTTTCTCAACAGCGATCGAGTAAAAATTTACAAGTTTGACGAAGAAGGGAACGGACAGGTGATAGCCGAATCCATCTATCGAGATCGGCTTCCTTCTTTATTAGGCTTGCATTTTCCTGCGGGAGACATTCCCCCCCAAGCAAGAGAACTGTTTCGTAAAGCAAGGGCGCGATCGATTGTCAATATAGAACACCAACAAATTAGCCTCAGCGAACCAAATCGCCTCCCTTCTACCGCTACTGGAGAACTAACTGTAGAGGAAGTCCGCACGTCTTCTCTAAAAAATCTTTTACAGCGTCCAGTAGACCCCTGTCACGTAGAATACTTATCCTTGATGGGGGTACAGTCATCTGTGGTTATACCAATTTTGAACGACGAGGAATTGTGGGGGTTGTTGATTTCCCATAACGCCAAACCGAAAGTATTTTCTGAAGAAGATTTACAACTGGTGCAGATGATTGCCAATCAGTTAGAGTTTGCTATATCTCAGGCTAATCTTCTCTCTCAAGTACGACAAAAAGCTCAACGAGAAGCGTTGCTCAATCACATTTCTACCTTGCTGCACTCTACTTTAGAAACAAAGCAAGTTATGCCCATCGTATTGCAAGAGGTTCTTAATGCCGTTGATGGTTCGGGAGGAGCGTTATTAATTCCCGATCCAGCAGAACAAGGAGCGAACTTTTATACTTGTGGTTGCCTACCAGAACTATCAGCAGGAAAATGGGGCAAAATACTGAGTTTAGCGAATTCTGACGGACAAATAATAGCGATCGACGACTGTTACCAAAATTCAGAACTAAAATCATTATCTCCTGCTTTGAGCAAGACTAAACTGCGCAGTATGTTATTGGTTCCTTTACAATATCG
>JASJDA010000102.1 GCA_030065755.1 Prochloraceae cyanobacterium
AAAAACGCCAGAATATCTTAGTATAATTTAGCGAGGAAGTTGACGACGTAGCGATCGCCACGGAAGATAGCCCTAGATTTTTATAAATATTTAGACTTAATATCCTTAATTATTGATATTTCATTTTTAATGTGGTGATAACATTTTTTCCTGCTTTCAAGACTTCAAGCATATCCTGGCTTTGTTTGGCTTTTTCGTATTTTACTTCTGCTTTTTGAACGGCAAAATCTACAAAATCTATTAGTGAGGAAGGAATAAATGTTTGCAAAATATTCCAAGAGTAACAAACATTATCCCAACCTGAGTTTTTATAACCTTTTTGACGGATTTCTTTCTGTCTAGCTTTGCTAAAAGAATTAAATTTTTCTGAGTTGCGCTTTTGGGCCTGTCTGTAGCCTAATCCATCTAATAGTCTTTTTGAAGCCATGTTAAGTTCCTTTTTTATTATCTCTAGTTATCTTGACCTATCTCCCAATTTAATTTCTCTTATCTCGATCGATTTTCCCATATTTTTGTCTATATTTTTCTGCTACATCTATTGACTCATCTACTACTTGTTCGGCTTTTTCTAAATCTTTTCTAGCTGTTTCTTTTGAAATAGCTCCTATGTGCTTTAGAAACTGGTCGTCATTTTTAGTCGCTTTGCCGAAAAACTTGCTCCAGAGTTGGACGATCTCGCTTTTGTCTGGATTTACAAACTGTTTAAACTTTAATTTCAGTGATTCTACGGTATTTTCAGCCACAAGGCGACGACCATTTGCAGATCTAATCGTGTTGTTTTGCTCAATAATTATTTCGATAACAGGGTCTAACTCAGGGGAGTCTGCGAATATTGCAATCATTCTTGAGGGGAGATTTTTAAATTTGCTAGGTAGATTGTGAACTTTAAGTCTGGTTTTGATTACCTCAAAGTTTTTTGATTTAGTAGGCTTGGCAGGCATTTTTATGTCTATATTTTTTAGTTTCTTATACTATTATGTATCGCCTTAGTGTATACATAAAACGGTATTAGCACGGGTTTCGATCTCTTTTTTTGTAAAAAAGAGATAAACTAAATAAACGCTTAATTGTCATACATGCTGACATTTTTAAGTTTTCATAAAGGCTGTAAAAGTTATCCATCTACTAACACTCAACAAAGAGGCAATTTCCCGATAAAGCCCATCTTCATCAATAGAAAAAGATTGAGAAACAATCCATTCAACAGCTACGGGAATCTGTTCGATTTTGTAATTTCTTGTCGATCGATTTCTGGTGTCGCAATAGCATCCATGCGAATTGGTAAAGGTTTATAGCCTTTCTTCCGACATATTCTGATATCGACAGCACCAATTAGTGGCTTGTTATTTAGATAAGATATAGCCTCTCGTATGGCTGCTTCAAAAGGAAGTTGAGGATGGAATGCATAGCTGCTGGAATCAAACAGTAGTAAAGACTCAGCTTGAATCAGATTAGTTAGTTTAAAAGGCTCGTCAATGACAGGATTATAATTATGTTGTTCCTCTTCTAACCAAACTCCAATAAAAGCATGACCGCTAACAACAATTATTAAAGGATCTAAACCCATTTGTTCTAAACAAGCACAAGCCAAAACTGATAGATCTAGACAAGTCCCCATTTGGTCAATTAATACTCGATCGGGAAAGCGTATTTTCTGATTTCCCTCAAAAGAAGCTGGAGGATTAATATAAGAAATGCCGAAATCCTTAAAAGTTTCATATAAGGCTTTAGTCATTTCATAAACGTCTTGAGAAGAACCTTGATATCCATGAAGAGAATTATTTCCCGTATTGCGTTTTAAAACCTCCCGTACTTGCTTGAGTACTTGCATGATGACGGGATGATTGGGAGTAACAAAACAAGTTAATAATTCTAAATATAATTCTTTGAGGCTGTAATCGTTATAAGCTAAAAGATTGACTTCTTTTTTTACCTGTTCTAATGTTTTCTCCCCTTTCTTAACACTGCATTCTAAAATAATTCTTTCTGCTTCTAAAGTCTTTTCCAGTCTACCAGCAGGTAATCGAAGATCGATAACATCAATCTTGAATTCTTCTCCTCCATGAATCTTGTCGAGTGGTATAGTTAATGGTTCTCCCAAATCGGGGTATAAAGCAACTTCTACCTGTGGCGTAAGTATCATACCAATTCTCAAAAATGGCTAAATATATAGGGATTTTTATTATTATTAAAAATAATTTTCTATATAATCTTATATTGTTGATTTCCCCTCGAACCTATTTTTTTTTCCTCTTTTCTCTTGCCTCTTGCCTCTTGCCTTTTGCCTATAAATTTTTTATTAAGTCTCTAGTTACTTTTGAGAATTGGTATAACTATATAAATATTTTTATTTATATGTCAGATTCTCGTCCTGCTCGTTCTAATTGTAACTCTAATCAAATTATCGAGAATGGCAGCATACATAAAAACCAGGATAAATCAACCATTGAATGTAATGAAGCTCGGTCATTTGTTAGCAATAAATATAAGAAAAAATCGATGTAGCGTCTAGATGTAAATACTTATTATTTATTCCGTATTTTTTAAGGGCTACCAGAGCAATTAATAAAAATATATTACTTAATCCTATGCTCTGGCAGCATTTCCTCTCGGCTAATAAAGAATAACATTCAGTAAAAACACTTACCAGTCAAGCTCTTTGGCATTAACTAGCGTGAAAACTAAAGAAAAGCCACAATTATTTGGTTCTTTTGTTGCTTCTTTATTTAGGAAAAGTTCACTGCTTTGCAATGAATTTGGAGAAGTCAAAGGGTATACCAGGTCTAGATGGATAGGGCTTATAAGGAAAATAACAACCACCAGCTACAGCTTCTAAGTCTTCTTCAGACATTTCTGCCTCTTTAGCTTTTAGTTGTTCCATTTCCTCCACGACAGCAATCAATTCCTCTTCAGTGAAATCGTAGCCATGCTTGATACCCAAATCAGCTATGGCTTGGCTTGGGGGCATACCTTCTTCTTTATTCGCCGTAACAGATTCGATCTCCTTCTGTAGGGATTCATCTTCGACTAGCTTATTCATAAACTCGCTTAAAGATTGTACACTCATGGTTTTATCTCCATCTATTAGTTGTTTACTTTTTTGTTGCTAATTAATCTTTAGCTCATATCTAAAGCTTAAATTGCTTTCTCTATAACTTCAATAAGGATAAATTCAGGAAAATTCAGGACTTAAAAAAATTAATTTTTGTAAATATTTAGGTCGAGCAAAAATTATATTACTCGCGAATCAACTCTTATTTTTGTCTTAGTCACGGCAATAATTTTGGCGATTTAAATCAATGACTCCTAGTTCGACAAAGTGTATTCCTAAAATTAATGTATCTAGGAGGTCTTGCTAAAAATCGAAAAGTAATTATTACAAAAGAAGGAGATATAAAAGAAGAAATAAGATCGGACAAATTAGCTAAATCTCTACCTAGAAAAGCTTTTACCCCAATCCAAATAGTAAGTCAAAAACCTAAAACAGTTTGGGTAGCAACTATTGAACTTGAGCTATCACGCTTTAAAGAAAAGAAGACTATAGCTATCGTCATGAATACACCAGTCTTCAATGATGCCACTGATATTGATTATTTTATCGTCGGCTATCGCCTCCGAGGCAAAAGGCAATAGGCAATAGTCAAAAGTTTCGAGCGCTCCCTAGTCCCTAATTCCTTGGTATAAGACCTCCCCTTCTATAAGGGGAAAATAGTTTATGAGGGGTACAGTCCCCTTATAAACATGTGACTCTTTGCCTGTTGCCTATTCCCTTTTGCCTTTGAACATAATAATTTAGATTCTTTTAGCTTAAACTATCTTACTATTCGAGGGAGCTAAAATAATAGATATACAGTGAGAAATAGGAGGGATTTATTATCAGTTAATCCCTGAAATATTTCCGAATAATATCTTAAAAATTATCGAGAAGCAAAAAGAGGGGAAAGGGCAAACCCCTGTCAAAAACACAATTAGTTAGCGTGCGGGGAAGCTCATGATATTAAAGCAAGGAACTCCATTAATTTGCGCTCGCCGTAATTTTACCGAGTGTGAGCAGTGTATTCTTAACTTATTGCGTCAATACTTGATGCAGACAGATGAAAACACTATTGAATTCAAGAAAGAACAACAAAAACTGACGCAACTCAAGCAAGTTTTCGATAGTATGGGTCTGCTCGTTGTGACACCCGAGGGGCAGCTACAGTTAATGACTCAAAGAGGAGAACAACTGCTGAAACAGTATTTTCCCCCCTGTACCCCCCACTCATTGCCAGAACCATTACAACATTGGTTAAACCATCAGATTTCCTTATTCACATCTAAGGACAAAGTTCCATGTCCCTGTTTACAGTTACGCATTGAGCAAGCAGGAAAGCAGTTGCTCGTTAGCCTTATAAACTGTCTATTTGAGGAGCAATATCTCCTGCTGTTGGAGGAACAAAAACTCCAATCTCTCTCAATTGCATCTCTGGAATTACTAGGACTCATCCCACGTGAGGCAGAGGTACTTTTTTGGGTGGCTAAAGATAAAAGCAATGTAGCAATTGCTAAAGTGCTGAATTGCAGTAAAGGAACAGTGCAAAAACACTTGGAGCATATTTACGAAAAACTGGATGTACAAACCAGAACGGCTGCTGTGGTGGTTGCTCTGAAAAGGTACAGAAGTTAATGGAATTCTCTTCTTCTCTGCTAATGACGGCACCACTGGAACTGAACTGTGGAAAAGTGATGGTACTACTGCAGGCACGACTCTAGTTGCCGATATTTTCCCAGGCACTGGTTACTTCAGCAGTGATTCAAATCCATCGAATTTAACAGAAGTTAATGGAACTCTGTTTTTTACTGCCAATGACGGCGTTAATGGAGTTGAGCTGTGGAAGAGCGATGGCACAGAAGCTGGCACTACTTTAGTTGCTGATATTAACTCAGGCAGCGCTAGTGCTTTCTACGATGGTTTCTTTGGTGCAAATCCTAACCTAACAAATGTTAACGGGACTCTCTTTTTTACTGCCAATGATGGCATTAATGGGATTGAATTGTGGAAAAGTGATGGAACAGAAGCAGGCACCACTTTAGTTGTGGATATTAACCCAAATGGTAGTTCCTTCTCAAATTATTCTGACCCTAACCTGACTGCGATCGGCAACAACTTATTTTTTACTGCCGATAACGGCACTAGTGGAAATGAGCTATTTAGTCTTTCTCTCGATCCCGTTGCTAACAATGATGCTGTTACCATTGCTCAAGATAGTGTCACTAACATTAATGTTTTAGCTAACGATAGCGATCCTGATGCTAATTTCCGTATTAGTAGCTTCACTGAAGTCACTAACAACGGCAGAGTAACTCTCAATGACAACGGCACTCTCACTAATTTTCTTGACGACTTTTTAGTTTACACTCCTAACCTGAACTTCAGTGGTAGAGAAACTTTTAGTTACACTATTTCCGATACCAATGGCGGCATATCTACCGCTACTGTATCAATAGAAGTAGGAACTAATCTAAGCGGTTCTAGGGGAGCTGATAATCTCATTGGCACACCAGGAAACGATCGCATCGAAGGTCGAAGAGGTGCAGATAACATTCAAGGTCTCGATGGTGATGACACATTGATTGGGGGTGGTGGAAAAGATACCCTAATTGGTGGAGCCGGTAATGACAGCCTTTCTGGAGGAAATGGCAGGGACGAAATATTTGGCGGATCTGGCGATGATACTATTTCTGGAGACAAAGGCAACGATTTGCTAACTGGCAGTAGTGGTAGGGATATTTTTGCACTTGCTGCAGGTGATGGCACTGATACAATTATCGACTTCACACTTGGAGAAGATTTAATCGGTCTATCTGGCACTTTAACCTTCAACAATCTGAGTTTTGCAGGTAATAACATCCTGTTTGGAACTGAAACCTTAGCAACTTTATCTGAAGTGAATACTACAACTTTAACCGCCTCCGATTTCATTACTGTTTAGTTTTGATGTAAGTTAAACGCGATCCGCTTTGCGGATCCGCTTTGCGGCACGCTCCCATATTATTATGGGAGCGATCGCTCCTTTAAACTTAAATATATAAACTCAAGTATAGTAATATGACCAACCCAGTCGATCGAACTTCTACCTCAGCCGAGGAAGCTAATTTGCGGGAAATTCGCTACGAATATTCCCATAATTTAGTTAATATACTCTCTCAGCTGGGCGCTTCTTTATTTGTATCAACCTACCAAGCTGGGAAATTAGCAGTAGTATCGGTAAATGGTAGTTCTATAAACATTAGTTGCCACAATTTCGAGCGAGCAATGGGTATAGCTTTAGGAAGCGATCGCATTGGGGTAGGAGGAGATGATTGGATCTACTTTCTCAAAAATGCTCCTGAATTAGCGCCTCAAATCGAGCCAAAAAACCACTATGATGCTTGTTTCCTTACCCGTGGCTCTCATTTTACTAATAATATCTCCGTCCACGAGATAGCTTGGGGAAGCCAAGAACTTTGGATAGTCAATACTCTATTTTCCTGCCTCTGTACTTTGCATAATAATTATAGCTTCGTGCCTCAGTGGAAACCTCCCTTTATCAGTGCGCTTGCTGCAGAAGATCGCTGTCATCTCAACGGTCTTGCCTTAGTTAACGGCACTCCCAAATATGTTACTGTTTTGGGGCAGACCGATACAGCAGGAGGCTGGCGAGAGAAGAAAGCAACAGGAGGCTGCGTTTTAGAAGTTCCCAGTGGCAAGGTAATTGTAGAAGGTCTGGCGATGCCTCATTCACCTAGATTTTATCAAAATCGCCTCTGGATCCTCAACTCTGGAGTAGGTGAGTTAGTGAGTATGGACTTAGTTTCAGGTAAACTAGAAACAGTGGCGGTTTTGCCAGGATATCCTAGAGGATTGGCTTTGGCGGGAAACTTCGCTTTTATCGGTCTGTCCAAGATTCGGGAAACAGCAGTTTTTGGGAGTTTGCCCATCTGCGATCGCTTCGACGATCTCAAATGCGGAGTAGCAATTGTAGACATTCGCACTGGGGAGATGCTAGGACTGCTGGAGTTACAGAGTGGTGTCGATGAAATCTTTGACTTGCAGTTACTTCCAAACATCCGCAGACCCGCATTTTTTGGTCCCTACGCCACGAAAGAAGGTACAGCGCCTATCTGGTTAGTGCCAACTCCTGGTAGTAATAATTAGAAGAGTTTCTGGTATATTTTCTCTAGTTTCAACATAGCGGACTTTTTTTATATCTAATTTTGGCATTGAGGACAAAAATGAGCCGATCGTCCTGCTAATTTAATCTTTTCAATAGAAGTGCCGCAGACTCTGCAAGGCTGTCCCCCACGACGATAAACCCAAGCGATACCCCCATAGTTGCCGTTGACTCCCACCACATTGATAAAATCACTAAAGGTCGTGCCGCCTTTGTCAATAGCTGTTTGCAAAACTTCAATTATTGCCCGACGCAGAACTTCAATTTGTTCTAATTTTAAATCGGCAGCGATCGCCTCTGGCCTAATTCCACTCTTAAACAAGGCTTCGTCAGCATAAATATTACCTATTCCCGCCACCACACTCTGATCTAAAAGTAAAGTTTTAATACAGCGACGACTTTTTTGCAGTTTTTGTGATAGATATAGCTTAGAAAAATTAGAGTCTAGTGGTTCTGGCCCTAATGCTTGCAGACCCGTAATAATTTTTTCTGGGCTTACTTGAGGAGGTACCCACCACATTTTGCCAAAAGTGCGAGTATCTACAAAGCGTAACTCTTGCTTATCTGCAAAAAATAGGCGAATGCGGGTGTGTTTTTGTAGAGGTTCTTCTTGCCTCACCCACAGCAATTGACCCGTCATGCGTAAATGTACGCCTAACCAGCCTGCAGGTTTTAGTTTAGCTAATAAATATTTACCTCGTCGCTGCCAACACTCGATCGCAGCTCCTTCTATTCCCTGCCAAAATTCTGACACGGAAAGGGGGTAGGCAAGCGATCGCGATAGCAACACTTCCCCACCCCTAACTTCTCGTCTTAGGGTCAATTGATTGAGACCCTGACAAACTGTTTCTACTTCAGGGAGTTCTGGCACAATTAAAGCCTAAAATTTTGTTCCCTATTTCTTAGCTGGTGCTTCTTCGACGACTTCGAGTTCGTTTTCTGCGAAGTTATTAGAGTTAACGCCACCAGTGCTACCGCTAAGACCAGTGTAATTTACTCGCTCGAAGCGAACGATTACTGGATAGCGAATGCCACTTTTGTCTACGCTAGCAACTGTGCCAACGTCTTTATGCCAGTAAGATTCTGGACGCAGAATTCTAACTTTATCGCCGCGTTTGACCATAATATTTCCTTAAGCTCTTCATCCTAAAGGTTACTACTCGATCGCTCCTGCCCGCCCCCCTATTGTCTTAAGTTTTATTGCGAATCTCGCCATTGCACTCCTACAAAATAGGCGGGACGACCCCAAATATCGGAGGTATGAGAAATATTTTTTACTTCCAAGTTAAAAGGAATGGAAGTAGTCAAATATTTTTGAGCTTCTCTTCCTAGATCTGGTGCCAACTGAGCTGCAGTTGTTGCGGCTATACCCACGCCAATAACTTGTTCGATCGGTCCTCTAGGTAAGAGTAAATGAGCGCCTAAAACCAATCCTGTCGTCAAAAACATGGCTACAGATAGATTAGTACCGCAGCGGGGATGTACGGCTAAATCCCATTCTCCAGATTGGATACGTTTGAGAGCTGCTAGGACAGCTCGCTTAAGAGCTAATGGGTTCACCTGACCGTATAAGTAAAAACCTCGCTCGGTAGACAAACCGCCTAAATTTTCATTATCTTTTTGATTTAAATTGGCTGAAGCTTCTCTATTATTTGAAGCTTTGTCTGTTTCGCTTAGAACCCAAACTGTTGCGTGTTCTAAAGCGTGTACTTGACGCAACATTAAAATCTCTTTCAATCCTGGAATAAAACCTAACTCTTTGAGTATTTCCTTATCTCTTGAAGGTTCGGGATAATAATCAAAGTTCCAGAAGTTTTCGTTATTGGCAGAAGCAGCATTAGTCATAATGACTTTAAAAATTTATTAATTCGGTAAAATACTCAGTAGTGTATTTTATGTTCTTACAATCTATTATTGCTTTTTTTTCTCCCAGCTTGAGGCTGACTTATCCACATATTAACGTCAATTCTTAAAATCTTAAGTTTTTTTTACCTATTATTTATAGAATTTTAAGAGTAGCAGCAATTAAATTTTGCCAATAAGATAAATTTAAATTTAAAGAATTCTCCACACTTCGATCGATAATCCAATTGAAAATCTATTTTTGAATCCGCGAGAGTGTCAAAATTTGTTAATTGTCACGAACATACCTCGCAACAAGGAACCCGCGATGTTTTAAGATCGCGCTCGGCAACACAGACACAGCATTGTTTAATAGTGCGAGATCGGGGCTATGCACTAGAAACTGTTTTAATCTATTTAGGGGTGTTTGACATCCACTCCGCCCTCTTATGTGCGGAGATTCCTACCAGACTATTGTCTCTCGGTGGGTTGACGTTTCATCACAAATTGCTACCTCAGTAGTCTTATGCTTGCTCCACGTCCGTTTAGAGTCAACGGTTGCCCCTCGACGACTTAATATGTATACCCTAGAAACGAAAGGATAATTCTTATGTTTGCTTCCAGTTTGGACTTTAGACCATTGACCTTCAGCTTCCCTATTCTCTTTCAGGCTCGGTTTCACACCGTTGTCGGTGGTATATCGACTGCAAAATATAGGCGGGTCAAAGACCATCAGAATTATAACACAAAGCCGTCCTGGAAGGACGGGGCGCCAATCCCAAATTTTCGGTGACGGGTTAAGAGTTCTGTTTATCTCCCCATACCCTATACCCCATGCTCAACTACCCAATTAATTTTATTCCAAACCCTATCGGTAAAAAATTGTCTCAAACTTAGGTTAAGACTTGAGTAGTGTTGCGTTGATTCTCAGCTACGGGTAGAATACAGCAGTTAATATCGTAGAGACAGACTTTACCCCAATATAGAGCCCAGTTGAGCAACTCTACTCGGTTTTTCGTGTTTGTCTTTTTGAGAATGTTGCTAAGATGGTTGTCAACTGTTCTTTTGCTGATTTCTAGCCGCTCTGCAATTTGGTGATTGGTTAAACCCGTCGATATGAGCTGAATGATTTGTATTTCTCGATCGCTTAGAGAGGCAGTAGTCTCAAATTTGTTAGTAGCCATAAAACTTTTCTAGTAATTTAGGTAAATTCACTTACTCAGTCTTTTCATTGTATATGAAGGTAGCATATTGAGATAAATAAAAAAACGTATCTAAAAATACAATTCTTTTATCCCAGATGGTAGGGTGGGGAAAAAGTTTGAGTGAGATGGAATCTGTTGCGCGTATAATCTGTTTGGGTGAGGTGTTGGTAGATTGTTTAGCAGATGAATTGGGGCAATCTATTGAAGAAATAAATTCTTGGAGTGACTATCCAGGAGGGGCTCCTGCTAATGTTGCTACTGCTTTAGTCAAGTTGGGAATACCGGCAGCTTTCGTCGGTTGTGTAGGGGAAGATGAAACAGGTAAAAATTTAATAAAAACTTTAGATTCTTTGGGGGTAAATATAGATGGGATACAGTATCATCCCACCGCACCTACCAGAAAAGTTTATGTTTTACGCTCTGAAGATGGCGATCGCTCTTTTGCTGGATTTGGAGAAGAAACAGATCGATTTGCCGATGCGTTCTTGAAAAGCTCCCAATTGCCTGCAGAACTATTTTTACAAGCAGAGTTTTTGGTAATTGGAACTCTAGAATTAGCATATCCCAACAGCAGAGCGGCAGTTTTTAGAGCTTTGGAAATGGCCCAACAATACGATCTCAAAGTATTGCTCGATGTCAATTGGCGTCCGATGTTTTGGCAAGAGGAAAAGGAGGCTAAACCTCTAATTAAACAATTGTGGCAACAGATAGATTTCTTGAAACTATCACAAGAAGAAGCAAAATGGTTATTCGATACCATTGATGCAGGAGCGATCGCTCACCGTCTCAATTGTCTAGAAGGAGTTTTAGTGACGGGAGGAGACAAAGAAATTAGCTACTGTTTGAGCGAAAATGAAGGTAAAGTATCCCCCTTTAGGGTAGAAGTTCGAGATACCACAGGTGCAGGAGATGCTTTTGTAGCAGGTTTTCTCTCTCAATTATCCAAGCTCGGAATTTCAAGTCTCAAAAATCCCGACACCGCTAAAGAAATTGTTACCTATGCCTCCGCAGTGGGAGCATTAACGACCACATCTAATGGCGCGATCGCAGCTCAGCCAACTGCAAAAAAAGTCGAAACTTTTCTCGAGTCAATTCGCTAAGATCGATCGAAGAGTAGGATTTTTCGCCTTGGATATTAAATTATTAGTCCTCGACATAGATGGGACGATCGCTGGTAAATCTAACCAGGTCAGCGAGCGAGTCAAACAGGCGATAGCCGACGCAATGGGTAAAGGAATTCAAGTAGCTCTAGCTACTGGTCGCATGTATGCTTCAGCTTTGCGCTTTCATACTAGCGTAGGCTCTAGACTGCCCTTATTAGCTTATAATGGCGCTTGGATTCAAAATCCTGCCAGCCAAGAAATCGAGCGACACTTCAGTGTTTCGACTCAAAGAGCATTAGAATTATTAGACTATTTCGAGCAACCAGAATGGGAAAAATGGGTTGAGGTTCATTTTTATCTTGACGATCGACTTTACGTCCGACAAATAACTTCAGAGACTGAAGATTATGCCGATCGTAGCGGCATCAAACCAATTGCAGTTGGAGATCTTCGCAATTTACTCGATCGAGAACCAACTAAAATATTGGCTATTTCTCGCGATCGGCAAGCGCTCCAACAAATATCCCAAAATCTTTGCCAGCGCTACCTTCCCGACCAGCTTTATCTAACTCAGTCTACGGAACATTACTTTGAAGCTACCAATCCTCAAGCTAACAAAGGTTTAGCTGTTCGCTACTTAACTGAATCTCTCTTGGGTCTAAAAGCTGAAAATGTAATGGCGATCGGAGATAATTTCAACGATTTAGAAATGCTGCAATATGCTGGTATTGGCGTAGCTATGGGCAGCGCTCCTACTGCAGTGCGAGAAAGGGCTAAGTGGGTAGCTCCCGATGTTGAACGAGAAGGAGTAGCTGTAGCTATTGAAAAATTTCTCTTCTAGAACTTGACAATTAGAAAGGGAACCGACGACTTGCCATGTTTCGTCTCGGTTCCCTAACTAGTTCGCTCCTCACACGAAACTAAAATTACCTCAACCAAAAGAGCATTGTCAAGAGTTACATAAAAGATATTTATTTATTTAATAAACTTCATCTTCTCCTTAACAGAAAGTTATAGTTCCTGTGGAGCAATAACGCCAAGCTGCTCTTTTAGCAACCACTGAAGCACAAATTGAGTTACCGAGATTAATCCTAATCTAGCTTTTGCTAAGTCGGGAGTTTGAGAACTAACTTCCCCCCAAATTCGGCAACTGCGATCGAAATCTAACATTGCTTGACTTAAAAGCATTCCTTGTTTCACCCAGTCTACTTTTTGAGAATCAAGGGGAATGTCTGCTAAGTTTAATAACTGTGCGATTAAATGTTTTTCTGCTGGATGGACTAATTGAAAATGTCTTTGTTGTAGGTGAGAATTAAACCAAGGAATGGGTAATGGTTCTAACCATTGCCAGAGCGAGCAGTTTAAATCTAGATTATTCAGCTTAATTAAACCACTTCGATGTCCCAAACGCAGTAAAGAACAACAGCGAGCGCAAGCGTATTGTATTGGAAACACATTCAAATCCTTCTGATCTCCCCCTCTCCCCTGCTCCCCCTCTCCCCTGCTCCCCCTCTCCCCTGCTCCCCCGTCTCCCAACAACAGAGGTAGGTTTTGCAACCATACAGCTAGAGCGCGATCGCTCAGGTAAAAATCAATCCAACCTGGTTCGACTGCTTTGACAGTGAAATCTAATAGTGGGTCGTCTTCTGAATCAGAAGCAGATAGGGAATTAGTTAAAACATTGACTAATTCAATGGCGATCGCAACACGAGATAAATTATTAACACTAGCCAAAGAAAAAGCGATCGCGCAACGGTAGACAATACCGATAGAATCTTTATCTTTTAATCGATACAAGGGAATTGCTTCTGCTGCCAGTTCTAAAGAGGGATCTCTGTTTGTTATAGTTTCTCTGTTACTGCCTTGAATTGCTTTTAGTAGTTGTTCTTGCAATACTCTTTTAATGGACGGAGTATTTAAAGTAGCTAAAAAGTTCGCGCTCACAAGTATTTATTCGATACATTGAAATTCAGATAAAATCTAAAATAAGCTGGTGAAAATTCTGCCTAGGTAGAGAGCTTTACTCACCCAAGACTCGTGAAATTAAAATGAATTTTTCAACTCAATTATCAAAGGCATCTCGACCTTTATCAAGTTGGCAAAAGATTCTTGAATGGGCGCAGTTACGATATCGAGTGCGAACTTTCAGCAAAGACGAGCAAATTCCGACTCGATCGGGACTACTTTATTTAGTCGAAAGTGGCGCTATTCGCCTTGTCGGTACATCTCCAATTAAGGCAGTAAATATCAATGATGAATCTGAGGAACCCCAGGAAACAACTGAGGAGGCCTTTTTAGGTTTTGTTAGCCCAGGTGAGCCATTTGAAATTGTGACACACTTTTGTGTTTCTATCCAAGCTTATGCCCACGTCGATCGCACTTCAGTAATATGGATGTACTGGCACGAATTAGATAATTGGGCTAATTTTCGAGGGGAAGTGTTTGAAGCTTTTCGCTACCAGCAACAGCGCAAACTTCTCTGGTTAACTAGTTTGGGGCAAAGGCGAACAATAGATCGCCTTTTGAGTTTTCTTACCCTTCTAATTGAAGAATACGGCGAACCTAAAGAACAAAGCTATTATTTGCCCTATCCTTTGACTCATTCTCAAATTGGAAGTGCTATAGGTTCTACGCGGGTTACAGTTACTCGCTTAATGGGTAAATTACGTCAACAAGGTTTAATTTCTATCGAAGAAGATAATTTGATTTGCATGCCCAAAACGGCTGCTGATTCTTCTCCTGAATCGGAGGTTGAATGAGTTAGTTTTTTTGCCAATATTTACAAGCAGCATAAGCAAGGGTGACTACACCAGTAACAATTGCGGCTTCATCGACTTCAAATTCAGGATGATGAAGGGGATGGTTAAATCGATCTGCATATCCAACACCGAGGCGAAACATAGAACCAGGAGCGTGTTCTAAGTAAAGGGAAAAGTCTTCTGCTCCTAAAGAGGGTTCGGTCAAAATTTCTACGCGATCGCTCCCCCAAGCTTCTTTACTAGATTCTTCTAATAATTGGGTCAAAGCCAAATCGTTTTGCACCGAAGGAACTCCTCGACGATAGTTGACCTCATATCTAGCATTGTAGGTGTGGCAGACTTGAGACACAATATTTTCAATCCACTCGGGGAGATCGGCGTGGGTTTGATGGTGAAGAGATCGCACTGTTCCTGCCATCCGCACGCGATCGGCAATCACGTTTGGCGCTCTCCCCCCACTTATTTGCCCAATTGTCAAGACTATGGGACGCAAAGGATTTTGAGTGCGGCTAATCGCCTGCTGTAAAGTAGTAATTACTTGAGAAGCAATCCAGATCGCGTCGATCGCTTGGTGGGGTCGCGCTCCGTGACCCGATTCCCCGTAAATGAATATCTCTAAATCGTCTGCTGCTGCTGTGAGCGCTCCATAGCGAATGCCTACAGATCTAGCAGAAATAGAAGGAAAAACGTGCAGCCCGAAAATAGCGCTTACATCTCGCATTACTCCGTCTCGGATCATCCAAGAAGCACCTTGGGCAATTTCTTCTGCAGGTTGAAATAAAAAGCGCATATTTCCAGGCATTTGTTCTGCTAACTGGGACATTACCATTGCTGTCCCCAACCCTACTGTTGAGTGTACGTCGTGACCGCAAGCGTGCATAATTCCTGGTTTGCAGGAAGCAAAATCTAGTTGAGCACCTTCAGTTATTGGTAGTGCATCCATATCGGTGCGAATTGCTAAGATGCGCTTATCCTTCCCAACACCTGATAATTCCCCTACCACTCCAGTTTTGCCTACAGCTTCCTTAACATGAAGACCGCAAGATGATAAAACTCCAGCAATATAAGCCGCAGTTTGATATTCTTGTCCGCTTAATTCTGGATGGGAGTGAAAGTGACGGCGAATTTCAATTAGTCTGGGTGCTAGGTTTTCGGCTATGTCTTTGATTTGAGAAAGCATTTACTGGTTCGATACGTAATATTACGTTACATTATCGAAAATTAAAGAATGTTCCTATTTTAGCGCGAGCAGCATTTTTACTCCATCGTTGAGATTGATAATCCCTCCAAGTTCAGTAACTTTACGGTGGTATTTCTATTCATTCTCAAGCTAACTTAATAATCAAACTTCGGTATATTGGACTTATGCAAGATGTATGTCGTAATTTAATAAACTACCCTATAAGCGATCGCCTCGCCATAGTTGGTTACACTTGCCTTGATTTTTTCAACACCTTAATTTTCCCGAACAAATAGGGATTTATTCTGCTCGAGATCGATGCGATATTGGACTGAACACAGCAAAGAAAACTACCCCTCTGGAGATCTTTCTTTTGAAAAAAATTGATAACAAACTTAAGTTAATAAAAAGGAAAGCTTATGGCTTTAGAAAATTTGACTATCTTCGACTTAAAAGTTTCTTGACTTGACATTTGACTAGTTAGTTTTGCATGACTTGTTGAGTAGAATCTTGTTGTCTAAAACAGTTTTTTGTATAAAACTATAACAAAATCTTAAGAATTAAAGACAAAAAAAACTGTGTGAGAAAGATAGAGTCAAAGTCGAGATAAGATATCAGCGACAAAAAAAAATTTGGCAAGTATTAATAAAGTCACTGATATCTCAATCGCAAATAGATTAATTTAAATAGAATAGTTAATTCAGAGCAAAGATTAGGAGAACGTCGAGCGTGAGCTATACAGCCAGCGACATAGAAACTTTTATCTCCCATTTAGATCCTTGGGCAAAATTACCAGCCCAGACATTGAGAAATGTGCTAGAAAAAATGCAACCATTGCGTTACCGCATGGGTCAACCTCTAGCATTGCGAGATAAAGTTCTAAATTCAATCGCTATAATCTACGAAGGAAAAGTCCGCTTACTGGGATACGATCCCAATCAAAATACCCCAACAACCCTAGACTTACTAGAACCAGGAGCAATTGTAGGCGGAGTAAACCTAGTTAGAGGAATCAGTTGTGAAACAGCGATCGCTTCTAGCGAAGTCATCTGTCTGAATCTGAGTAACACGGAAGTAGTTAAGTTATTAGAAGAACATAGTGAGTTTAAAGAAGCTTTTCTAGAGCAAGTTTCTGTCCTAGAAATATACGACTTGCTCACAACGCACTTCGCACAACAAGCAAGAGTAGAAAGTAATTTAAAGAACATATCGCTCGAAGCACGACAAGAAAGCACGGTCAACTATCTTCAGCAAGGGACATATCCGTCAAACCACCTAGATGCAAATAAAGTTTGGTTTGTCAGTAGCGGTACGGTAAACCAAAAAAATCCAGGTAGTATTTTAGACCTGAATCAATCTGGCTCGCTCGAAGTAACTAGCCCCATCTCAGCCCGTTTGATCGGAATGCCTCAAAGGGTATTATCAGGTGGAAACAGCAATAACGCCGTTGGGTTAGATAGAGAAACACCATTACTGCAAAAAAATAGACAAACAGCAAGACTCGCCGATGCCGATCGACCCGATGAAGCAACAAAGGCTGCCAGAGACGACATTCCTATAGCACCGTCAGAATGGGTAGACGTAGACGGAAAACCCATATCTGCAGGTGGCGGATTTGCCACCTCCGGACAGCTAGCTCGGACGGGATATCCTTATATTAGAGGCAAAGGGAAACTAGAAGTAGGACTTGCCTGTTTCCAAATGCTGAGCAAGTATTTCGGCACTCCCTTCCGTAAAGAAGTTATTCGCCGCATTCTCAAGGAACAGTTAAACCGTCACGAAACACTGTCCCTAAACTTTTGCGGTGCAGTCTCCGACTTAATGGGACTAAATGCTCAGCTAGTAACTCTTCCAGTCAGTTCCTTTACCAGACTACATGCACCCGTCATAGTTGAATGGGAAGGCAGTCTCGCTCTTTTATATCAAATTGACTCCGAAAAGATAGTCATAGCCGATCCCGAAAGAGGAAGAATAATCGAGCGCAAACCCGCAGAGTTCCTAGAAACCTGGGGACAAGAAATGGAAGGGCGAGAAGGGGCTCCAAAAATCGGGCAAGTCTTGCTAATCTGGTCTACCAAAGAAACACCCCAAGAAAGATTTAGCTGGCGCTGGTTTTTACCAGCACTGAAACAGTATCGCGGCGTACTGGTTTTGGTGTTGGTCGCCTCATTTTTCGTGCAGGTGTTTGCTCTTGCCAACCCGTTAATGGTTCAGTTAATCATTGACGTGGTAATTGTTAATAATAGTCCCAGTACCCTACAAGTTTTAGGAACTCTTCTCGTAATACTGGCGATTTTTGAAGCCATATTGGGCAGTCTGCGAACCTATTTGTTTGTCGATACCACCAACAGAATCGACCTAAAAATGGGTTCGCAAATCATAGATCACTTGTTGCGCTTGCCGTTGCGGTACTTCGAGCGCCGTCCTGTGGGTGAAATATCCACTAGAATTAACGAGCTAGAAAACATTCGTCAGTTCCTCACGGGTACAGCACTAACTGCGGTATTAGATGCGGTCTTCTCCGTAGTTTACGTGATTATTATGATTATCTATAGCCCCCTACTTACTTTGGTGGCTTTAGTAGTAGTACCGTTTCTATTTCTTCTGACCTTTATCTTTGCTCCGATCGTCCGCAGACAATTACGGGTTAAAGCAGAACAAAATGCCCACACTCAATCCCACTTGGTAGAAGTAATGTCGGGTATTCAAACTGTCAAAGCCCAAAATATAGAACTGCGATCGCGCTGGACTTGGCAAGAAAGATACGCTCGTTACGTCAGTGCTGGATTTAAAACGGTCATTACTTCCACCATGTCTAGTTCAGCCAGTAACTTCTTCAACAAGCTTTCTGGCTTACTAGTGTTGTGGGTGGGAACTTATTTAGTGCTAGACAATCAAATCACCCTAGGTCAATTAATTGCTTTCCGCATTATTGCTAGCTACGTAACTTCACCAATATTGCGCCTGGGACAACTCTATCAAAACTTCCAAGAAACAGCCCTATCCCTAGAGAGACTCAGCGATATTGTCGATACGCCCCAAGAAGCAGAACAAGATCGTACCAACATTCCCATGCCTCCGATCGTGGGAGCAATTAAATACGAAAACGTTTCTTTCCGTTTCAAAACTGGCGGCCCTCTACAATTAAATAATATCAATCTCGACTTTCCCCCAGGAACTTTTGTGGGTATTGTCGGACAGAGTGGTGCAGGAAAAAGTACCCTAACTAAACTGGTATCGCGACTCTACGAACCAGAGTCGGGAAGAGTTGTGATCGACGGTTACGATGTAAGTAAAGTAGAACTATATTCTCTGCGCCGTCAGATCGGGGTAGTACCGCAAGAGACTCTATTATTTGACGGGACAGTAGAAGAAAATATAGCCCTAACAACTCCCGAAGCTACCACCGAAGAAATTCTCTACGCTGCGGAAGTAGCTAACGCTCACGAATTTATCATGGGCTTGCCCAACGGTTACAACACCCGCGTCGGAGAAAGAGGCGCATCTCTATCTGGGGGACAGCGACAAAGAATTGCGCTCGCTCGTACCGTGTTGCAACAACCGAAAATCCTGGTCTTAGACGAAGCTACCAGCGCCCTAGATTATGCTACAGAACAAAAAGTTTGCATCAATCTAGCTAAAGCGTTTCAGGACACGACAGTTTTATTCATTACCCACCGTTTAGGGACAATTAAGGGTGCAGATGTTATCGTGATGATGCATAACGGTTCCGTAGTCGAACAAGGAACTCACGAAGAATTAATGACTCTCAGAGGTCGCTACTACTCCTTATACAACCAACAAGAAGGAATCAGGTCTCAATTATAAGTTAAATATCTGCTATGAATAATCCTACAAACGGCCATTCTAATAACAATGGCGAGCGATCGTCTCAAAACGGAGTTGAAGTGGTTCAAAAAAAAGAACCAGACAATAACTCAAATCGTCGCCAACTGTCGATCGACCCCCAAATGGATCAATCTGTAGTTCTCAAGCAATCTAACATGTGGGCAAAAGCAATTGCTGGAACTATTATCGCCGTAACTGTAATTGGAGTTATCTGGGCTGCTCTTGCTACCATTGAGCAAGTAATTGCGGCTAGGGGTCAGCTCAAACCCACAGGGCGAGTTAAGGAAATACAAGTACCCGTTAACGGTTTGGTTAAAGAAGTTTTAGTCGAAGACGGAGAGCGAGTCAAAAAAGACCAACTTCTCTTAACTTTAGATACTAGGGCTACCAAAGCTCAACTAACATCTCTCGAGAATGTACGTAAATCTCTCATTCAAGAGAGTCAATTTTATGCGGCTGTGATGAGTAATATCTCTCCTCAGGCTCTTATCAGAGAATCGAGAGGTTTAAAATTGCCACCAGAAGTAGTTGCTCTAGCAAGGAGTCGCATTGCTCTAGTTAGGGAAAATCAACTATTTAGGGCGCAACTCAATCAAAAATCGGACGGTTTAGACTCCCAGCAATTGAATCGGTGGAGAGCCTCTCAAGCCGAATTTAGATCTCGTATCGCTGCGGCTAGATTAGAAGTCAGCCAACTGCAAGAACAATTACGTCGAACTAAAATTCAGTTAGCAGATTCTCGCTCTAGTTTAGAAACACAAATAGAGATTCGCGATAGTCTCCAAGAGTTAGTGGAAGTGGGAGGAATTTCTAGACTCCAATACGTCCAACAAAAACAGCAAGTAGATACCCAAAAAGCAGAAGTAGAGCAATTAGTTGTCGAAGAAAAAAGGCTAGAATTCGATATTGCTCAAGCAAAACAAGAGTTAGCCAATACTATTGCTACTACTGGCAAAGATTTACTCGATAATACCGGTAATAACCTCAAAAGCATCGCCGAAATTGACTCTCAGTTAACTAAGATTTTAGTAGAAAACAAAAGACGCCTGGCAGAAATACAAAGCGAAATCTCTCAGGCTGAGTTAACTTTGAAATATCAGGAAGTTAGAGCCCCTGTAAATGGAGTAGTCTTTGACTTGAAAGCTGGGGAAGGCTTCGTCCCTGCTCCTTCTCAAGCAGAAACCTTATTAAAGATCGTCCCAGGGGACGATTTAATTGCCGAAATTTACGTCAATAACGAGGATATTGGTTTTGTAGCCGCTAAATTCAAACAAGCCCAAGAAAACCAAGTTCCACTCAGAGTAGACGTGCGCATAGATTCTTTTCCCTTTAGCGAGTTTGGAGATATTAAGGGTGAAGTAATGTATGTTGCTGATGATGCCTTACCGCCAGATGAAATTTATAATTTCTATCACTTTCCAGTGAGAATTAAAATGGATCGGCAGTTTTTGGAAGCTCACGGACATAAAATTAATTTACAACCTGGAATGTCTGTGAGTGCTAATATCAAAATTCGCGAAGAGCGCACAGTTTTGAGTCTGTTTACCGATTTGTTTACCAAACAAGTGGAAATTTTAAAAGAGGTTCGTTAAGACTGAAATTAGACTTGCTATCTCAGCTTATTATAGGCGATCGCTCTCTAAAATAGTTCCTTTTTTAATTGGGAAATTTGGGGGCGATCGCTTCTTTTATTTGACACAGCAAATAGCCAACAGCTACGTTGTTAAATTTTCTCTTCGCAGCACTAATACTGGACAGTGAGCGTAGCGTACTACTTTTTCAGCAACAGATCCGAGGAAAAAACGACCCAAACCAGTACGTCCGTGGGAGGGAATAACAATTAGATCGATATTTTGCTCCTTAGCGTAATCGATAATTTCCGAACTAGGATCCCCTATAGCAACCCTAAAATTAACTCCTCGGTATTCTGGGGGGCTAAATCTTTTCTGGAACGCTTTTTTTACGTGCTGTTTGCGAGTTTCATCATCCGTGGTGTTCCACATAACTCCTGGTTCACCTGGATTGAGGCGAGGTAAGACGTGAATGATATATAGATGAGATGGGTCTTTGACATATTTTAGGGTCAGCTTCTGTGCTTCAAAAGACTCTTCAGAGAAATCAACGGGAACTAGTACTCGATCGGTAGAAAATAAGCTCATTGTCTCAATTCAAAGTAATTTGCGAATAAGTAGTCGGAGACAATTAAAGTTAACTGTAGGGACAAGGGAACAGTAAGGATTTGACGCGTGTTAGCATTTCTTAACACAGAGTCGTTTATTTATGTCCGACTACTTATAAGATTGTTAAATTCATCTTTTTATTGCTAATTTACTTGAATTATGGTGTTATTTAAAAGTTTTAAAAGGTTTTAAATAGTAAAAGTTAATACGAATTTTTAAACTTGTTTTATTGTTTCATTTTTTGAGAGTGTGAAAATTAAAGCTAAAAATCAAGTAATCTAGAGAGGAAAGCGATATTCTCGATCGAAGTCTAAGAATAATAAGAGCTTAAACTACTTCTCAGCCCAAACTCATATTAAAAAGATTCAATTAAAAGTAAGCTAACGGCCAAAAAATTGAGCCGCTAGTTAACCAGATCGAAAAAAAGGAGAGTATTATCGTGGCAGTGGATTACGATTTAGTGATTATCGGCGGGGGTTCGGGAGGATTAGTTGTTGCTAGTGCTGCTGCTCAACTAAAAGCTAAAGTGGCTTTAGTAGAAAAAAACAAATTAGGTGGAGACTGTCTTTGGTATGGTTGCGTCCCCAGTAAATCTCTAATTCACGCAGCCCGCGTTGCTTACGAAGTAAAAAATAGTTCTCGTTTTGGTATATATACTAATACTCCTGAAATTAACTTTGCTGAAGCTAACGGTCACGTGCAAAAGGTAATTTCTGCCATTGAACCCCACGACTCTCCAGAAAGATTTGAAGGTTTGGGTGTAGAAGTTATTTTTGGTTCGGGTAAATTTATCGATAAGAAAACTTTTGAGGTAAACGGAAGAAAACTAAAAGCCCGCGCTTTTGTCGTTTCTACTGGTTCTCGTCCTGCTATTCCTCCTGTTGCTGGACTAAAAGAAGCAGGTTTTCTGACCAACGAACAAGTTTTTTCTCTTCAAAAACGTCCTGATTCTCTTGCTGTTATCGGTGCAGGGCCAATAGGATGCGAGTTAGGGCAATCTTTTCACCGCCTCGGCGCGCAAGTAACCATTTTTTCTAGCCGCGATCGCATTATGCCCAAGGAAGATCCAGAAGCGGCAGAAGTAGTAGAAAAGCAGTTAATATCTGAAGGAATTAATATAGTTAAAAATGCCAGAGTGCAGCGAGTTAAAGTATCCGATGGCAAGAAGTATATTTTGGCAGGAGACAAAGAAATTGTTGTCGATGAAATATTAGTTTCTGCAGGACGCACCCCAAATGTAGAAAGCCTCAATTTAGAAGCAGCAGGGGTAAAATACGATAAAAAAGGCATTAAAGTCAACGAAAAACTACAAACCACTAATCCTAAAATATATGGTTGCGGCGATGTAATTGGGGGCTATCAGTTTACCCACGTTGCCGCACACGAAGCTGTAGTGGTAATTCAAAATAGTTTATTTTTCCCCAGTAAAAAAGTAGACTATCGGGTAATTCCTTGGGCAACTTTCACCGATCCAGAATTAGCGCGGGTTGGTTTAACAGAAGAACAAGCCAGAAACCGCTACGGCGACGATGTTTACGTCCTCAAACAACCTTTTGCTGGAGTCGATCGCGCCCAAGCAGAAGCAGCAACCGCAGGATTTAATAAAATTATTACTCGGGGAAACGGTGAGATTTTAGGCGCTCATATGGTTGGCCCCTCAGCTGGCGAACTAATCCACGAAATTGTTCTAGCAATGAACTATAAACTGAATGTTTCTGCTCTCACTGGCATTCACATTTATCCCACTCTCTCAGAAGTTAACAGCAAAGCGGGGCTGTTGTTGAAAAAGCAAAAATACGCTCAAAATAAAGGATTGCAAAATATCTTACAAAATTTGTTTGGCTTCCTTCGTTCCTTATAAATATTAGGCGCGATAAGCCTAGATTATAATTTTCTTTACCGCACTCGATAATATTTTTTTTTAAGTATTTGTAAGAGTTAACTCTTGCGATATGACACTTTGGAGTATAGACTTAAAATAGATTTGATAAGTTAACACTCTGTAAAAGCGATCCTCAAAAATTAGCTCGCTTCTGATGAAATAAACAAAAAAATACAGCAGGCTAACCCCTATTTTTTTGAGTTGTGGGTAGAATTTTTGCAGCTTTATAATTCAATCGATAAATGAATCAGTACCTCGCACTGAGGTGATGGGGCTTAAATCCTGAAAACGTTAGCAATCCGAGCGAATAAATAAAGCTTAAAATCCCACAATCAAAAAATAACAAAAATATAAAAAAATTAATCCAGTGTATTGATGGAGTAGTTTTACCAAGATTATCGAGGGATATAGCCGACTGTATTTTTTTAGCTGAGTCTACCTTTCGCCTGACCCAAAGCTCTATGCCAGACACAAAAATAAGTAACACTCATAGTAAACACTATTTTACGATCGCAGTTGATACAAGAGTGATAATCTATCTGACAAACTAACCAACGAGAAGCAAAAATTATGAGTATCCAACGTTTGTCAAAACCTGCGATTTGGGGAACTATCATTCTGGCAACAACGGCGACTATTTTTTTGAAATATGCTGAAATTGTTTGGTATTCTTCCGAAAATACCGCTCGAACTCCTGCCAAAGTCAGTAAAAATCAATTTTCTGTAAGTGCTTTAGGACATTTAGTTCCCCAAGGACAACTAATTCATCTATCTGCATCTCCTTCACTTCAAGGTGCTAAAGTAGCTTCATTGATGGTTAAAGAAGGGCAGGAAGTCAAGGAGGGAGAGATCGTTGCCATTCTCGACAGTCGCGAGCGCCTAGCTGCAGCTTTAGAAAAAGCTCAACAACATCTCAAAGTAGCACGGGCTCAACTAAAAAAAGTGGAAGCAGGAGCCTCTCAGGAAGAAATTGAAGCTCAAAAAGCAGTAGTTAGCCGTCTGGAAGTAGACGTAAGGGAAACAGGAATTGCACGCCAGGCTACTATTACTAGGTTAGAAGCAGAATTAGAGAATGCCAAAATTGAGTATCACAGGTACGAACGATTATACCAAAAAGGAGCTATCTCTGCTAGAGAAAGAGACAGACAAGCTGTAGCCCAAAAAGCTGCTAAAGCAAGACTAACTGAAGCAATTGCCAATCGCAAACTGACTCTAGCTAATCTTAAAGAGGAATTAAAGCAAGCACGAGCGACCTTAACAGGTATTCAAAAGGTTCGTCCAGAAGATCTGGAGGTAAGACAAGCAGAAGTTGACGAAGCAATTGCTGCAGTCCGCCAAGCTAAAACAGAGTTAGATTTAGCTTATATCCGTTCTCCTCAAGCTGGTCAAGTTTTGCAAGTTTACACCAGAAGTGGAGAAATAGTAAGCGATCGCGGTATTGTTGAAATTGGTAATACCGAACAGATGGAAGTAATAGCCCAAGTCGATCGAAGTGATATTAGCAAAGTTTATCTCGATCAAAAAGCGATCGTCACTAGCGAAATTTTAAGCGAGAAACTCAACGGGACAGTCACCCGCATTGGTTCGCAAGTTAGCCGCGAAAATATTATTGAAGTAAAAATTAGTCTCGATCGCGAAGATAGTAAGATAGTCAAAAAATTAACTAATTTACCAGTTCAAGTTGCACTCAGATAGTAATTGTTAAAATAATTCACCTTGTTTGTTCCCAGAATTGTCTGGTTGAGATTCCTAAGACGACGATCGTAAAAAAAGAATTACACATATCTTAGATTAATTCGACGTGCCTGAGATTGCCCTATGAGAGCGAGATTAAAACTTTTTGGAAGTCAATAAGTATCAATTGAATGTGGGATAGCTTGATAAAAGCCGATCTTGCTTTAGATGGTACGTAAAAATCCCAATATTAAAATTGGCAAGATATATTATTCTCTTCTTTTGCTAAAGCCAATGACAAAACTTAGCCTGTGCGCGATCGTTAAAAACGAAGCAAAATCTTTACCCCAATGTCTCGAAAGCGTAAAAGATGTTGTCGATGAAATGATAGTCCTCGATACTGGTTCTACAGATAACACCGTAGAAATTGCGCGAGAATTAGGTGCTGAGGTTTATCACTTCCAATGGTGCAATGACTTTGCTATAGCGCGCAACGAAGCCTTAGATCGCGTCCGAGGAGAATGGGTATTAGTGCTAGATGCAGATGAGATACTGACTCCTGAAATTGTACCGAACATTCAACAAGCTATTCAAGACAAAAATAACTTAGCAATTAACTTAGTCAGACAAGAAATAGGTGCGGCACAATCTCCCTACTCTTTAGTTTCTCGTTTATTTCGCCATCACCCAGAGGTCAAATTTTCTCGTCCTTATCACGCCACGATCGACGATAATTTGCAGCTACTATTGAAACGAGAACCCGACTGGCGAGTAGTTTCTCTGCCCAATATAGCTATTTTACACTACGGCTACCGACCAGAAGCGATCGCTTCTCTAGATAAACACGATCGAGCTAAAAAAGCTATGGAAGGGTTCTTGAAGGCCAATCCCAAGGATTCCTATACTTGCAGTAAGCTAGGTGCATTATATCTACAATCGGGGAAAGAACGAGAAGGAATTAAATTACTCAAGCGGGGCTTAAAATCTAATTTAGCAGAGCCAGGTGTATTATTTGAGTTACACTATCATTTGGCTAATGCCTATAGTCGCCAGCAGAAAATAGAACAAGCAGCCAAGCACTATCAAAAAGCGATCGACAGTCCCATATTACCCAAATTAAAACTAGGTGCTTATAACAATTTTGGTAGTTTACTCCAGTCTCTAGGAGATTTAGAAACAGCTCAACAAGCTTACAGTAGCGCTTTAGAAATTGACTCTAACTTTGCACTAGGTTACTACAATT
The DNA here is from genome assembly GCA_030065755.1 of Prochloraceae cyanobacterium. GTDB lineage: Bacteria > Cyanobacteriota > Cyanobacteriia > Cyanobacteriales > JASJDA01 > JASJDA01. The sequence continues at coordinate 26,111 of JASJDA010000102.1, forward strand.
TGGGCATGACTTTGAAGAAACAGGGACTTTTTACCGACGCGATCGAGGCTTATGAAAAATCAATTGCACTCGCTCCTGACTATGCATATGCTCATCAAAATTTAGGAGTAGTGCTGTTAAAAATTGGCAAACTTCCAGAAGGTTTGTCCGCGTTTAAGAAAGCCATTCACCTACACGAAACCCAAAATCCAAAAGAAGCAGAAAAACTAAGTCAAGGACTGCAAAAAATGGGTTTTAGTCTGGTATAATTACCCACTACAACTTAATTATAAAGTCAATAGAGCGACTAGATTTATTGCCTAATGGAGAATAGGTCTGTTTATATTTGTTGGCTCAATATTTATTAGTCGAGCTTGGTTTTGTTAGTATAAACAATATTAGTAAGCAGAAAATCCCTTCGATCTCAGTGTTTCTCGGAATTTTACGTCCATTGACAACACAACACAAAACCCGCCTTCCAATAACAGTTAAATCTAGGCGGGTTAGAATAACGATTTAGTTGTAAAGCGTAGTTCATTGGGATGCTATTCTTGATTCTTGAGGCTTAGCAAAAATCATTCTTCCTGCAGAAGTTTGCAAAGCAGACGTAACAACTACTTTTAACGCTCCACCAACATAACTGCGTCCTTCTTCAACAACGACCATAGTACCATCTTCAAGATAACCAATTCCTTGAGCTGGCTCTTTACCCTGTTTGAGTATTTTTAGCTCTAAACTGTCCCCAGGTAGATAAATGGGACGGACTGCTTGAGCTAGATCGTTAACGTTAAGAATCATCACCTTCTGCAAATTAGCGACCTTACTCAAATTATAATCATTAGTTACGAGGACGGCGTTAAGCTCTTGAGCTAAAGCTACTAATTTAGCATCTACTGTATTAATATCTTCATAATCAGCAGGATGAATAACAATACGTTCTGGAAATGTTTCTTGTATGCTGTTGAGTATATCTAATCCTCTACGCCCTCTGGCTCTTTTTTGGTCATTGCTCGAATCAGCTAACTGTTGCAATTCCTCTAAGACAAATTTAGGAACCAGAATTTGACCCTCAATAAAACCAATATTGAGTAGTTCTTCTACTCTACCGTCAATGATGCAACTTGTATCTACAATTTTTGTAGATGCTGGTTTGAGAGTTCCTTCTGCTACCAACATGGTTTCAATACTGTTGGGATTGATTAGTCTTAAGAAAGTGCGACCGTGGATATCAGCAAGACTAACCCCTAAGTAACTAAAGGTCACGCTACCAAAAATTGCCATCATCGGTTTAATAAAGCCAAAATCTTTGGGAATCGGCAGTAAAGAAATCGGCGCTAAAATTAAGTTGGCTATCAGCAGTCCTATAACTAAGCCAATAGCTCGCGTCAAAATAATTTCAATGGGAGTAGTGCGAACTTGGGCTTCTATACGACGATAAGCAGTTTGGACGACTAAACCGACAGCCAAACCTATAAGTGCTGAAAAACCAGCAGTCACGAGACGCAAAGCATCAAAATTAGAAACTTGATCTAAGACAGAAACAGGTAGCAATTGTATGCTTTCAAAGCCTATACCCCCTGCGGCTATGATGAATAAAATAATTATGATTGCATCTAACATCTTTCTAATTGGATCTCTTTGATTTATATTGATTGAGAGGAGTGACAAACTGGTAGCTCGATCGAGCTTGTAGAATTGAATCTTACGCGTGCGACTCCTTCCCGATGACTCCTTTCTTCTTTGCCAAAGTAGATATTTTAGGTGTCAATTACCTTAGAAGTATAACTCTGACAGAATTTTCAGCTATTGCATCCTATTATATCTTCCAGATTCTTCTTACTCCTTGGATCTACTGCGAACGAATAAACAAGCTATTTTGAAGGGAAGACGGAGAAAATAAGAGAAGTTGACAATTTTTCTGGGTCGATCGAACTTCTATTTTAGATATTGCTGCTATTATCTTCTGGCTCTAGATGCTTTAGATCGCACTATTGTTATGATAATTGAGCGATCGCAACACTAAACTTTCAAATTATATTTTAGTCAAATTAATAGATATAAATTAAGTGTTAAGGATTAAATCGATGTCTGAGACATTAGGTAAAGCAAAAGTATGGAAAAAAGCTAAAAAATCTGGGAAAATTGACATTCCTCGTTCTGTATATATTCACATTCCCTTTTGTCGCAGAAGATGCTATTACTGTGATTTTCCTATCTCCGTACTAGGCGATCGCCCGAACAATGGTACTTCTGCTTGGATAGAAGAGTACTTTAAGGTGTTATGTAGGGAAATTGAAATAACGCCAGTATTAGGAAAGCCATTAGAAACTGTTTTTTTTGGCGGTGGTACGCCTTCTCTCTCTACAGTGCAGCAAATTGAGCACACTTTAAAAGCGATCGACAAACATTTTGGCATGGTCTCCGATGCAGAAATTTCCATGGAAATCGATCCAGGAACATTCAATCTTCAACAACTCCGAGGCTATCTTCATACAGGTGTAAATCGCTTCAGTCTGGGAGTACAGGCGTTTCAGGACGAACTTTTGCAAGTTTGCGGACGATCGCATTCACTAGATGATATCTTTGTTGCTGTCGATCTGATTCGTCAGGTAAATATTCCTAACTTTAGTTTAGATTTGATCTCTGGATTGCCCCATCAGACTTTACAGCAATGGCAACATTCCCTAGAAACAGCTATAAAAATAGCACCAGATCATATTTCCTGTTACGATTTGACGATCGAACCCGTTACCGCTTTCGGACGCAAGTATCGATCGGGATCGAAACCTTTACCAAAAGATGAAATGACAGCGACAATGTATCGTGTAGCAGGAGAAACTCTCACTGGTGCAGGATACGAACATTACGAGATTTCCAATTATGCTAAACCTGGATATCAATGCCGTCACAATCGAGTTTATTGGGAAAATAGATCTTATTACGCTTTTGGTATGGGTGCAGCTAGTTACGTAGCAGGACAAAGATTTACTCGTCCTCGTACTAGAAAGGAGTATTATGCTTGGGTGGAGACATTAATTGAAGCAGGTGGCGCGATCGACTCTCCCCACAATACTTCAATCGATAATCTTTTAGAAACACTAATGTTAGGATTGCGTTTGGCAGAAGGGGTGGATATCTCTGCGATCGCATCAATGTTTGGGGAAGAGACTTTGAATAACATTTGGGATTGTTTGCAGCCTTACTATCGTCAGGGATGGGTAGAAGCGATCGATCGAGACAACAACTCTGTTTCTATAGAAGAAAACGAGAATGTATTACAAGTCGATCGCATAAGATTAACCGATCCAGAGGGATTCTTGTTTTCTAATACTGTTTTAGCCGATTTGTTCGATCGATTGGGCTAGATTCGGAAGCAGGGGAAGCGTGGGGAGTGTGGGGAGCAAGGGAGAGGGGGAGACGGGGGAGAGGGGGAGACGGGGAAAATAACAAATAGCAAATAGCCAACAGCAAATAGCCAACAGCAAACAGCAAACAGCAAACAGCAAAAAAAAAATTTTGCCAAAACCCTTGACAAGTTTTGTAGTATTTATGTAACATAAAAATGTGGCGAACAGGAAAGAGTCTCAAAGCTCTGCTCCTCAAGCCCTCGAACCTTGACAACTAAATATGTAATACACTTTTGAAATTATATTGTGGTCGTGACAACATTTACTCGCAAAATAAACATAAATCAATTAATTTCTCGTCCTGCGAGTCAACGTTAATCGATCGGCAATATCATTCTGTGGGGCTGTAACTCAACTGGTCAGAGTGCCTGTCTGTCGAACAGGAAGTTGCGAGTTCGAGTCTCGTCAGTCCCGTGGAAACACTTATTTTAAGCATCGGTAGCCAAAAGGTAAGGTGTCGATCTGCAAAATCGATTATTGCGGGTTCGAGTCCCGCCCGATGCTTGCGTAGCAGCGTAGCTTAAAGGTAAAGCACCAGCCTCATAAGCTGGCGCATACGGGTTCGACTCCCGTCGCTGCTACCACATACGGGGATAGTGCAACTGGCTAGCATCTCGGTCTCCAAAACCGAAGATCTGAGTTCAAATCTCAGTCCCCGCGCCTGGTGCCGTAGACAAAATGGTAAAGTCACCTGTCTTTCAAGCAGGAAATTGCGGGTTCGATCCCCGTCGGCACTGCTAATGCCCTGTAGCTCAGTTGGTAGAGCGGCGAGCTGTTAACTCGAAGGTCGCAGGTTCGATACCTGTCGGGGCAGTCATGGGTTGTTGGCAGAATGGGTATGCAGCCGCCTTTTAAGCGGATCGATCGAGGTTCGATTCCTCGGCAGCCCACCAAACTCAATCCTTGGGTTGGTATCCAAATTGGTGAAGGAACTTGACTGTAAATCAGATGCTTATATGCAGTGGGGGTTCGAGTCCCTCCCAACCCATTAAGGAGAAGTGGCCGAGTGGCTGAAGGCGCTGGTTTGCTAAATCAGAATAGGTAAAACTATCGGGGGTTCAAATCCCTCCTTCTCCGTCCGAGAGCGTGGTGTAACTGGATAACACGTCAGTCTACGAAACTGAAGACTTGAGGGTTCAAATCCCTCCGCTCTCGTTATCCCCCAGTAGCTCAGTAGGTAGTAGCGCCTGTCTGAAGAACAGGAGGTCGTCGGTTCAATTCCGACCTTGGGGGACTATTGAGGAGTCGCCTAATGGTATGGCATCGCTCTTTGACAGCGAAAAAATGCAGGTTCGAGTCCTGCCTCCTCAGTTTTTAAATTTATACTCCTGTAGCCCAATTGGAAGAGGCAGCAAGCTTAAACCTTGTTGGTTGTGGGTTCGACTCCCACCAGGAGTACTTACGGGGTGTAGCGCAGTTTGGTAGCGCGCCTGCTTTGGGAGCAGGATGTCGCAGGTTCAAATCCTGCCACCCCGATACGCCCCTGTGATGTAATTGGAAAACATCACTTGCCCAGAACAAGTGTTTTTTTTGCAGGTTCGAGTCCTGCCAGGGGTATGGACTGAAACTTAGTGTTTTATTCTGTGGAGGAACAAAAAATATATTAACACTAGAACACAACACAGCAAAATCTTATCTTAAGCTTTAAAAAATTTCAATTACTACAAGCCCCTGTAGCCCAATCGGAAGAGGCACTAGACTAAGGATCTAGGCGTTGCTGGTTCGAGTCCAGTCAGGGGTATGCGGGGATAGAGCAACGGTTAGCTCACCAGTCTCATAAGCTGGTTCGGTAGATAGGTAGGTTCGACTCCTACCCCCGCCACCAATCTGCAATTTTGCTGGTGTAGCTCAATTGGCAGAGCAACTGATTTGTAATCAGTAGGTTGCAGGTTCGATTCCTGTCACCAGCTTTTTAATATTTACACATAAGAAGGAGGAAAAATAATTTGACCCAAATGACGGTAACGGATGCTTTAGCTGAATTGACTTTGTTAGAAAAACGAATTAATTCGGCAACAGCAGATTTAGAAAATAATGCTTTAATTACTTTTGTTGAAGTTGGTAAAGTGCCAACTGGTTATAGATCTAGAGAAAATTACGAAATTAAAGCAAGAGCTGCATTACAAAGAGTTGATGCCTTAATTGCCAGAAGAAGAGTTATTAAAAGAGCGATCGTTTTATCCAATGCTTCCGTAATTGTTACCGTTGCTAATGAGGAAATGACTGTAGCAGAAGCGATTGAAATGAAAAACTTTATCGCTTATTACGAAGAAGTTCTCAATACCACCCACGGGGCTTACAAACAAACTTTAGCTCAATACGAAAGAGCAAATAATAAAGTTAAAGAACGATTGGATAAATTAGCTCTGGAAGTATTAGGTAAAAATGTTAATGTTAGTTCCGATCGCTATCAATCTTTAGCTGATATTTTTTTGGCTAGAGAAGGTATACAATTACTCGATCCGACTAATTTAGCGGAAGAAAACGAGAGCAGACAAGCATTTATCGAAGAGTTTAAGTCAGCAGTCGATCGCGTTCTTTCTATTAGTAATGCCAGAACTGCGATCGAAATTCCCGATTAAAAAATAACTGCTAATTAATTTGCTGGTCGATCGAAAATCTCTAAATTTATGGTTTACAAGGTGGATAGCTCAATTATGTAGAGCGCATGCACTCCAAGCATGAAGTGTGGACTCATAAACCACTCCATCTTAGAGAAATTTTAAAGCTCAAAGTTCAACACTTAAAGCTTAAAAATTAACTCTCAAACCTCAGACCTTCAAAAATCAAATTGTAAAGGTTAAAGCTCGATAAAATCCGAGATATTGGTTGTAGGTCGCCATAAAACCTAGAGATTTCCACTCGGCTGAGCGGTCAGCATTTTAAATGCGGATATGGTGTAAAGGTAGCACTTAAGGTTTCCACCCTTTTAGTATCAGTTCAAATCTGATTATCCGCTCTGTATAGTCCCGTAGCTCAATGGTAGAGCATTTGTTTTACACGCAAGGGGTTGCAGGTTCAAATCCTGTCGGGACTATTTTACTCGCCCTCATAGCTCAGCGCATAGAGCATCGCTCTTCTAAAGCGATCGTCCCAGGTTGGAATCCTGGTGGGGGCATTGGGGACTTGTTGAGCCACTCCCCCGTTTTTTAAACGGGGGATTCAGGCTAGGAGTCAATGTTAGAAAAGTTAGACCAGAACGAGTTAAAGTTGGAAATACGATTGTCATCAAACCAAAGTTCGGGGAATGGAAGTTTTAGCTGGAAACGATCGCCTGTTACACCGAGCCAATATCTACCACGATACTTGCAATAATGTTGAAGGTTCGGTAGTTCATTTAGCAGTAGACAGTAAATATGCTGGCTATATCTCAATTAGCGATCGCCTTAAAGAAGATGCACCACGAGCGATCGCGCAGCTAAAAAAAGCGGGAGTTACCGAAACTGTAATGCTGACAGGAGATAACCGAGTTGTAGCAAAAAAAGTTGCCGATCGATTGGGTTTGGATAACTATCAAGCTGAATTGCTACCAGAAGAAAAATTCCCGATCCTAAGATTGTTGGAACGATCGCCATAATATACTCGTCAACTAATCCCCTGTTGATAAATTAGGTGGGGTGCGTTCAATATATTTTCCTGGGAATAGCAAAGCACGATCGAAAAATAGATTGAATAGGGAATAATAACTAGGGAGTGACGAGCTTTAGTTAAATAAGAGATGGATTCTGTAGCTGATTTGCCCGTTCGATCGAACCCTGCTAAAGAAATGGCAGCAATAGAGACTTGGAATTTAAGAAAAGTCTATCGCACCGGCTTCTGGCTAAATCAAAAAATTGTCTCTCTGAAAAATTGTTCTCTAAGAGTGTATCAGGGAGAAACTTTTGGTTTATTAGGGCCAAATGGTGCGGGTAAAACTACTCTTCTCAAGACATTGCTAGGTATTATTCGTCCTACATCGGGAAGAGGAGTAATACTGGGGAGTCCTATTGGCGATCGCCAGATCAAGGAACGTATCGGTTACTTGCCAGAAAATGCTTACTTATACGACTATCTTACTGCCTGGGAGTTTTTAGAATTTACCGCCGGACTGTTTCAAATACCTCGATCGGTTCAAAAAAAACGCATACCCCAACTTTTAGATTTGGTGGGACTAGCTAAGTCCACGGCGCAAAAAAAGCAAATGCGACGCTATTCTAAAGGGATGCTGCAACGGGTAGGTATGGCTCAAGCTTTGATTAACGATCCGGAAGTGGTGTTTCTTGACGAACCCATGTCGGGGTTAGATCCTTTAGGACGCTATCAGGTAAGAGAAATTATTTTATCTCTTAAAGAACAGGGTAAAACCATATTCTTTAATTCTCACGTACTAGCAGATGTAGAACAAATTTGCGATCGCATCGCACTATTAGCACTCGGAGAACTAATTTGTGTGGGTTCTCTTGAAGAACTTTTAGGTACTTCTGAAGCTTATCAAGTAGTTGTTCGAGGTGGTAATTACGAACAATTGAAAAACTGGATTGACAATCCAGTTGAAGAAAATAATTATTGGCGCGGTCAACTTAAAGGAGATCTTCAAGAGTTTCTTGCTTGTTTAAAGAAGATAGAAGCAACACCGATCTCTATTAACCGCGATCGCGTCTCCTTAGAAGAATTCTTTGTTCGACAACTCAGAGAAAGGGGAATTAAATTTAGTTATTAACGGGACTTAAACTTTTGGTTTGACCAAATTGGTTCATTGCCATCTGAATATATGTTTTTTCGGTCGTTTTCTCCCAAGAGGAAGTTATGGACGAAGAAAACATAGGTTTCCACGTTAAATTGGTTTCTACCACCACTAGTGCTTTGGGAGAAGTTGCGACCAATAAAGGGATGATTTTCTTCGCTTCTGCCCCTGAAGTGGTCGGACAGTGTCAGATTAAAACACTGCCACTAGGATATAGCGCTGACGAGCTAATTTCACCTCACCTAGAGCCTTATGTTACACCCAGTCAATGTCCGCAAAAGCGCAACCAAATTAACCGCCAAGCATTCCACACAGGAGATTATACCAATTTCCCTTGTGTTTGCTACAAATAATTTCGAGTGGGAGAGGGGGAGAGGGGGGGTCCAATGATTCTATTTTTAATGAGGGAGTCCTCACTGCCGATAACTTAATTGCGAAGA
>JASJDA010000422.1 GCA_030065755.1 Prochloraceae cyanobacterium
GATAGTGAAGTGATAATGGTAAGGATTTGTGGGGACGAGCGTCCAGAACCATTTAAACAACATTGGGAAGGCTGGGCTTATATCCAAGCAGGTGGCCATGTTCTTTTAGACAAAATTGGAATGGAATTAGACGGTCGAGGAATATTACCAAGGGTAATGCTCGAGCCAGAATTTTTCTTGAGAAATCTTATTAAAATTCGCACCAATAACGACATAGAGCGTTGGAAAGCGGACTTTTAACTTGAGGTAATAGGTAATAGGTAATAGGTAATAGGTTCGATCGTGAATAACCCTGGAGAAGCAAATCGTTTCACTGACGATTATCTACGACTAATTGATAGTATAATTGCACGAGCCGAGCAATTTGTTAAAAATGGTCATAAATTTGTTTCAGCTCAACTAGATCAATTAAAAAAACGTCCTTTTTGGCCAGATGAATCCCTCGCGACTGATGCCTCACAAGAAGCGTCGAATCAATCAAGAGATACGAGTATTGAAATTGCCGTAGATGGTCGAATAATTTATGAAGGTCAAATCGGTCAGAAAAGAAATCTTAGCAATATTCGATCGCTTGATGGTGAAAAATTAAAAACGGCTCTTGAAGCACCAGAAAAGTTATCTGGTACTGTGGAAATCCGTATAGGAAAAACAACGGTTTTCTCTGCAGAAAATGGTCGAGTTTATAAAGATGCATTGGGTTTGACTAACTCCCTCTTCCTCGAGCGCTCATATAATCAACAGCAACCCCTAACTGATTTAATGGCTACTGTCATAGCTCAAGGTCAGACAATCGAGCAGTTAAATCAAAAAGTAGAACGGTTACAAAACCAAATCAATCTCTTGAGTTCAAATGTTCAAAGTCGTCCTCTATCTGGCTTATTCTCGCAGATCAAAACGGCCATATCTACAACCTGGACAGGGGTTAAAGGCAAATACCAGCAATTTCAGGCTCACCGCGTCATCAACGAAGCACCATCAATATACGAGCGCCTTGAAAAAATAGCTTTCCTATCTGAAGATAATTCAGATGCCAACAACTTGGGTTTGATTACTTTAAACTCTGATGGGTCGATTACAATTCGCTCTCAACCGAATCAAACTCCCTCGAATTGCCCAGCGTCGGGGCGAGACTTAGTTAACGAAACCCTACGTAGCGTAGTTAATAACCCTTCAACTTTTGATCCAGCACCAACGAATAGAGAAAGGCAACAAAGCGAGCCTATTGGTTCACAAATAGAATTGACAAAAAGCGTAACAGAGGAAAGGCCCCAACAGCTATTAAATCGAGCTACCGCTCTGGTACAAAAGCTGGGGTCAGAGCAAGACAATGGAGACTTGCTCTTATCGGGGGGAAATTTCTCGCTCGCCTATTCTCCCCAAACTGGTCAAACAAACATTTTTAACCAGCAGACAAATCAGCCCTTATTTGAGGGGAACAAATTGGCATCAATTGCCACTGTTGCTGACTTAAATAAGTTAGACGCGGTCATAACCCCTATTGAAAAAGACCTCCCTAAAATTATCGCCGACCGCGATCGGGGTTTATTTAATCGGCTCAAAAAAATTATGAGCAGTCCCAACGTAGGGCAAGTTAAAGGACCTGGTCTTATAGAGTTTCTTGGTATTACATATCATATTAGTTTAGCCCCAGGAAATGAAGAAGGAAAAAAAGGAAAAATATCCGTTATAGATAAGACTAAAGGTGTCTGTATTTTTGCTGACCAGAAATTAACCCCTCAAGCTACCAGAGGGGACTTAGATAAACTCAATCATTTCTTGGCTCTGACTGAAGCTAGATTGCAAGAACTTTCACCTAAAAGGGGAAGAAATTTAAATCAATCTATCTCGAATAAACCCGCATCTGGTCCGAGGTTAAGTTAGCAAAAATTCCCATTTGCTTCAAATAAGAAATGTCTAACTGCCATTCATATTGGCTTCTTTTTTGCCAAGTTTCAAAGCACTCAAAAACATAAATTAAAGCTTGAGAAAGATTCCAATTATTAACTTTAGCCAAATGATTAATAGCCTCTGACGCTCGGCCTTGAAGTTGAGTAAAACCGATATGCTTGACTGAGTGGCAGTTAGGACATAAAGCAATTAATCTTTCTAAAGTTTGAACTCTTGTGCTCTCATTATAATTCCAAATCTCGTGACACTCTACAGGGTGTTTTTCTCCAACTCCACCACATATTTCGCAGCGATAACTAGCTTTTTTATAGGTATGTTTGCGAAGTCGATCCCAATCAGATTTAGAGACATTAGAGCGAACATTTGACCACCAACATGTTGATGGCACTAACTCGATAGTTAAACGAGGATTACTAATGGGAGGATACCAAGGACGAAAAGGAGTTAAATCTGTGCCAGACATAACGTACCATTTTCGGTATTCGGAATCCCACTTGGCTCCCAATTTATAGGCGAAATCCTTTTGGGAATAAGGAACGTTTAGATAAATTTTACTCACGAGCTTAATTATTTGCTTTGAAATAATTTTAGCTAAATTAATAAATATACTGCTGGTTGTTTAAGAATATTAATGATAAAAAAAACTGGCAATTTATGGTAGGCTCTATCTAAGAAAATTTGAATTTGTTTCTTAAGTAAGATGAAAAAGATTGCTTTGGTCTTGGTCTTGCTATTAGGTGGTGTTGCTAGCTGGTCTATGTATGCAGTTCTCAATAATTGGGACTTAATCTTTAAGCCAAATTCTTCAAATATTGCTGCTCAAACAGAAAAAGACTCTCGTCAAGATCGTCCGAAAAATACTCAAACTAAAACTGTAGCTTCTCAAAGTCAAAAAGGAATTCAGATTTCTTTACAAGAGTGTGAATCTCTTGACCAATTAGAGGACAAAAAGACTGTCAGATGTCCTTTTCTAGTTACCTCCCAAAAAGAAGACGTGAAATTCCAGATATATGGAGGTAATTATTATCCCAAATTTGTTCGCTTTATCGACGCTTTTGGTAACGAATACTTATCTAATCAAATTGAGCTGGGCAGCAATTCTAACAATAGCTATATCCAAAAAAGATTGATACGAGATATTCCCCTAAAAGGAGCGGTTATATTTGAACAAGTTCCGGTAAATCTTAAGCAAATTAAGGCGATCGAGTTATACGGACAATTAGATAGTACTTACTTCGACGGTCGACTTCAATATCAGTTTAGAGATTTGAAAGTCGATGGATAAATAGCAACTGCTTTTTACCTCCCCAACAAGTGCAGCAGTACAAGCGTTGGGGACTTTTTTTATTGAAGTGTTAATTTTTTGATTTCTTCCTGAGCAGCAAAGCCTATCGCCATCGCCTCTTCTATTTGCTGACCGTAGAGCTGATGGCCACGATTAGACATTTGCCACGTTTTCAAAGAAGCTAATTCACTATAGAGAGATGAGGAGTCAAAGTTAGGATTATTTCGGCGAATTTTCTCAATTTTAAGTGCTTCAACCAGTTCTGAGCGAATTGGTATCAAAGTCTTGTTTGTATTGTCTTTAATAACAGACTCTTTTATTTTACTTAATTCTTCAAGTGGCTTGACAATATTGTTATATTTATCCACTTCTTCTAATAGTCTTCTCAGAGTTTTTAGCTGAGGTTTTTTGGCTAATTTATTAATTTTTAGCCTCAGAGAAAAGCGGATATACAAACCCAATAAGAAAAAAGAAGCCACGGCGATCGTAACACAGATCCAAACAATTAATCCTTCTACTTTCTCCAGTGCAATTTCCCCGTACCATTTAGTTGCCCATAAAGCAAGTAAATAAGAGAAAAAACCAATAAGTAAAGAGTATGTGCCTCTAGCCCATTGAGATTCACCAAGTGTTTGTTTCACTCTACTTCTGATGAAGTAATTTAATCTTTCTGGCTCTTGAGTGATTGAGCACAACGGTAAATCTTTTAAATATTTTATACCAGTTAATTGACTCAATTCCTGGCTAGTAATTTCTAGTTGTTGTTGTCGATTGCTGAATAAAGTGTTAAGTTCTTTAAACATTTTGTTGGGCTTAAGAAAGTACTATTTGTAATTTAATTTTCTCAGAGCAATTAAGTCAATAAATGTTTTGTTTGCAAAAATCAATCAAAATACCGAGTGCTAAATTGCTAAAAGCCAGTAATAATAATAAATAAGGCCATTTAATCAGGGCGATCCGGCACGGATCCGCGTAGCGGTGCGCGGCAAAAAAGGAGCATGAAGAGGCTTAAAGCTAGTATTGACAACACTTGTAGGCATTTTAACGAGGCTAGGAGCGGAACGGGGTCCAAAGATTTATAATAACCTTAAAGCTAGTACAGATAAGCTTTTTGGGGATTTTGTTGGGGCGATCGCTTGAAGCAGTTGAAATTCTTACTAATTTAAAAAAACAAGTAGAGGTAATTATTAAAAAAAAACTATTCTTTTCAAACAGATTTAAAAGAATTAACCAACGAAATTAGCGGCTTAACCAAAAAATTAACTGAAGTGACAGAAGCGTGGGAAAATTACCCAGCATTAAAAACAATTAGCCAAAATCAATACTTGATTAATCGAGGTAAATTGCTTCCCCTACAAGGAAACTTTACTTTTTCTCTTAAAGAATTATTAAGCGAAAGTGGACTAGAATTGACTCGTGGAGAAATGATACAGCAAGGCAAGAGAATTGCGCCAACTTATCCAACTCTGAAAGGAAATATACAGCCAGAAAAAAATGGCAATAATTTTATTTATTCCTTGTCTGATTATGCTTTAATTGCAACTGTACTGCGAGATATGGGTTACGAAATTTGATGGGAAATTAACTCTTCTCTAAAAGTCAAGTATTTGTTAAAATTGTTTATAGAAATTCAGAAAACAGAGCCAGATGTTAGCCCTTGAAAAGAGCGTTCAACAGGTAACAGTATTTCTGAGAATTTATTTCCGTGATTTTAATACAACAGGTTAATAAAACCTTGGTTTGATAGCTGAGGTTTTTTTTTGTTTCTCTGGCGGTGGGAACGCTCGACGGACAAAATACTATTATCCGATTTTAATCGAGTAGAATGTAATAACCATAAGCATTTTGGGCCTTCCAAGAAGCGATCGCTCTGGCCAGAGCCACTCTTCGGCCTGACGAGTAAAATACTGTGCCCCAATTTAAATCGAGCGTCCTTGAGTACGATTTCTAGTTCGAGCTTGACCAATATGTTGCTGCCGTGCCAATTGCTGTCTTAGCTCACTGGCAAAAGAAGTGAGTTGTTTTTGGACTTCTCGATCGTCAGTCCAAGTGAGAACAGAATCTCCAACGGTTTTAAGTAATTCTTGTTTATTGTCTAGTCGAGAGATGGTAAGAACTTTGCCTTCTTTCAATAGTTGCCAATTTGAGGTAAAAAAACTATATTTTCCATTTCCTAGAACTTGGCTATATTTACTTCCTAAGAGCAATTTGGTAGCATTAGCCACTTCTAGTGCCTTAGTATATTCGGCAAATAGTTCGTAAGCCTTGATGCGATTATTAGGTTGAGCGTACTCATTGAGGGCATATTCAATTCGGTTGAGAATTTGGTTGAATTGAAGGTGATCCTCTTGATTCATATTGGGAATACTAGCTACTTCACTTTTGAATCTTGGGCAATTAAAAGTAGATTTTCTCTTATTGATATATTTGGCTAAAGTTTTTTCTAAATTAAGTTGATTGTCTACGGATTTTGTTACAAATTGATTAACAGAATCCGTCGCATATTTGACTAATAAGGGATAAATTTGCGCGGCATTTTCTTGTATTGAAGTGTTAATATGGTGGTCGAGGAGAGTTTTGAATTTATATTCAGCAGCTTGAGCTACAGTTTTACCTATGTGAGTTCCAGTTTCAGTAGCTAAACGTTCTAAAGCAACATTGATAGCTTTAACCGTTTCATTGTGAGAAATATCTATCGAATCGGATAAAACATCGCTTAGCGATGCCGCGCTCTGGGTTGGACTACTTTGTTCGGTATCGACTTCTTGAAGAGGAGTGGAAGTTTCTATATTTTGGGGAATAGTTTCTGTTTGGGTCAAAATAGATTCTGTTTCTGCCTGTGATGTGAGCGACCATTCAGATAAATCTTTTTCCATAGCAGCAAGAGCTAATTCTTTGAGTGGTTTG
>JASJDA010000423.1 GCA_030065755.1 Prochloraceae cyanobacterium
TTCAAGATATGCGTACTGAAATGCTGCTAACTATGGCAGAATGCGGCGTACCGATCGAGAAGCATCACCACGAAGTTGCTACTGGGGGACAAAATGAATTGGGTTTCCGTTTTGCTGGCTTGATCGAAGCGGCTGACTATTTAATGACTTACAAGTACGTAATCAAAAATGTCGGTAAAAAATACGGTAAAAGTGTTACTTTCATGCCCAAACCATTATTTAACGATAATGGATCTGGGATGCACACTCACCAATCTATTTGGAAAGGTGGAGAACCTTTATTCTGGGGCGATAAATATGCCGATCTCAGTGACATCGCACTTAACTATATCGGTGGTATCCTGAAGCACGCTCCGGCACTGTTAGCTTTAACCAACCCTACCACTAATTCTTACAAGCGTTTAGTACCAGGTTTTGAAGCACCTGTAAACTTAGCTTATTCTCAAGGTAATCGATCGGCTTCGATTCGCATCCCTCTTTCCGGCCCGAATCCTAAAGCGAAACGCTTGGAATTCCGTTGTCCTGATGCTACTTGCAATCCTTATCTAGCTTTTGCTGCGATGCTTTGTGCTGGTATTGATGGAATTAAGAATAAAATCGATCCTGGAAGTTCTCTCGATGTAGATATTTACGATCTCTCTCCTGAAGAATTAAGTAAAATTCCTTCTACTCCAGGCTCTTTAGAGGCTGCTTTAGAAGCTCTCAAAAACGACCAAAAATTCTTAACTGATACTGGCGTATTTACTGAAGACTTTATCGAGAATTGGATCGAGTACAAGCTAGATAATGAAGTCAACCCCTTGCGTTTGCGTCCCCATCCTTACGAATTTTCCCTATATTACGATGTTTAAGCAATTCTAGCGATCGAAATATCGAAATATCGAGATATCCCACCTTGTTTATTGCGTGGGATTTTTTTCTTCAAAATAAAAGTTTATAATTATTAAGTATATTTACAAAAATACACAATTTTGCCCTCTCAATAATTGACGTTGCTGAAACATCGATCGATACTATGCAATCTACTCCCAACATTGAATCTCTTCTCCCTTTGTTACCGGAAAATATCACTAAGTTTGCTTACGAAAAAGTTCAACAAGGGAAAGGTCTTTTTGGTCTAGTTCACAAAAATATTAGCTACGATCTATTGAAGACTTTTTTGCCACAAAGGAAAAGTGAAACTAAGCCTCTTTCCCGCAAAACTTTGCTCGAATTGGAAAAAAAGCGCAGTAAATTAGTTGAAGTTGATTGGCAAGACGCAGAAAAAGGAGTATATCCGGTTAGTATTCTCTTCGATAATCCTTGGCAAGATTTCTTTCGCTATTATCCAGAATTATGGATAGATATGCCTCAAATGTGGCAAAGGATACAAGAGAAACAATTTCAAAACTTTTCTTTTGAAGTCGATCGAGAAAGCTATCCTGCTTACTATCTTCAAAACTTTCACTACCAAACCGAGGGCTATTTAAGCGATATGTCGGCTAATCTTTACGATTTGCAGGTAGAAATACTGTTTAATGGTTCGGCTGATGCTATGCGTCGGCGTATTTTAGCCCCGTTAAAAGAGGGATTAGATAAAAATACTTCCGATCGGCAAATTAAGTTACTAGATGTGGCTTGTGGGACTGGTCGCACTTTAAGATTCCTTCGCGCTACTCTACCAAAAGCATCTTTATACGGGGTAGATCTATCTACTGCATATCTTCGCAAAGCAAATCAATTACTTTCAGAAATTCCTGGAGAATTACCCCAATTAGCCCAAGCAAATGGGGAAGAGTTACCTTATTTAGACGATTATTTTCACGGTGTAACTTCCGTTTTTCTCTTTCATGAGTTACCACCTGGGGCTCGTCAGGAAGTTATTAATGAGGCTTTTCGGGTAACTAAACCGGGAGGAATATTCATTATTTGTGATTCGCTCCAAATAGGGGATATTCCTGAATTAGAGACAATGATAAATAATTTTCCCCTTCAATACCACGAACCTTATTACAAGGACTACATTACTGATAATTTAGCGGAGCGTCTCGAAAAAGCTGGTTTTGAAAATATTCAAGTTGAAAATCATTTTGTTAGTAAATATTGGATCGCACATAAACCGAAAAACGGTTAATTTTTTTTAGTTTTAGAAAGGCGATCGAGCTTCGATCGTTTTTTTTGTATTAAAAATAAATAGAACGGAGATCGCTCGCTCGACAACTATGAACCGCTATACTCGTTTAAACTACATTCAGAAACTCGATCCGGCTAAAAATTGTCAAGAAATTTACCGTCTAACTGGAGCTTTTGAATTTCCTTGGGATACGAGCCGTGCTTTAGAAATTGCTTTATTAAAAACTTTTTGCATTCCTAGTATTTCTCAATTATTAGATAAAACAGGAGAATTTCGCCATTATTCTCAAAAACGCTACGACGATACCGGACTTTTGCTAGCAGAAATAGTTAAATGGGGATACGAAAGCAATCGAGGTAGTGAAGCGATCGCCAGATTGACATCCTCCCATCGCGGGACGCGAGGGATTCCTAAAACTCACGATTTAGGTTTCTGTTTCCTTCCCTTTCGGGTTTTTCGCAACTGCCCTTTAGAACTATGTCTATCAGGTCTTATGTCCGCTCCACAGACGTTCACCGCAAGCCCTGCGGCAAGAATATTTTTCCCGGCGTTGATATCGCGCTCAATGTTTTTAACACCGCATTGGGGACAATCCCAATTGCGAATATTCAACGGCAATTTGTCCATTACAAACCCGCATTCAAAGTGGCGTTTACTACTAGGAAAAAAGCGGTCAATTTTGACCAGTTTTCGCCCGTACCATTCACATTTATACTCAAGTTGACGAAACAATTCGCCCCAAGCAGCATCGCCAATAGAGCGAGACAGCTTGCGGTTTTTCATCATGTTTCTAACTGCCAAGTCCTCAATAGCTATCAAGCTATTAGAGCGAACCAAGTCAGTCGTCAGCTTATGCAAAAAATCAGTACGAGCATCTTTGATTTTGGCGTGTATTTTAGCTACTTTAAGTCTTGCTTTATTTCGGTTACTAGAGCCTTTGGTTTTCCGACTCAGTTCCTTCTGTGCTACTTTAAGCTTCTTATACAGCCGATTAAAATGCTTGGGGTTGGCTATTTTCTCGCCGTCGCTGGTACTAATCAGACTAGTTACACCAGCGTCAATGCCAACCTGTTTAGACGTTGGTGGCAATACTTTAACAGTGTAGTCATCCACCAGCAGGGAGACGAACCAACGTCCCGATGGTTCGAGTTTGACTGTAACAGTAGATGGGCAAAACCCATCAGGAAGAAGCCTAGACCACACTATTGGCAATGGCTTTTTGCATTTAGCAAGCCAAAGATTACCATCTTTGTACTTAAAAGCCGACTTGGTAAACTCAGCCGATCCACCATTGCGTTTAGCTTTAAACCTGGGATACTTAGCTCTTTTGCCCCAAAAGTTAGCAAAAGCTTTTTGCAAATGCCTCAAGCATTGCTGCAAAGGTACGCAGCTAACTTCATTGAGAAAATCCAAGTCTTCGGTTTTCTTCCAATCAGTAAGAAGACTAGAAGTTTCCTTGTATTGGACTCTCTCTTGTCTTTCATACCAAGCTTTGGTTCTAGCATCGAGAGCTTTGTTATAGACCAGACGCACACAGCCCATTGTCCGTCTCAAGAGATTCTCTTGCGCTGGCGTAGGGAAAAATCGGTACTTGTAAGCTCTTTCAACCATAGCTCACATTCTACCACAAAAAATGTAAACAGGAGAGCGGTTAAACCCTGCCCTGCTTTCCTCCCGTCGGCAGAGCCGAGGGTCTCCAGCAGGAAGAACAGATGACATTACTCGGGATGATACTGCACCCCGCATGAAGGGCATGGCAAATCCTGAAGAAATTATGAATGTTCGTACTCCATCTCTTGACTTAGATTGTCTATACGGTAGCGGTCCAGATCTGAGTTCAGAGCTATTTGAAACAGACAAAGTTCACTTAAAAGTGGGAAAAACTTTGGCAACAACAAAGTTGGAACTTTTCAATGCCGATTCCGCACGTCGAGAAGTAACATGAGCGAAGTATGTGCTTGAAAACAAAAATAATTGTGGGTATGCAGATGCGCACGTATCTGCATACCCACCCCCTTGGATTACTAAACGGTTTAGTAATCCAAGGGGGCGTGCTCGTTGCTAAAGCAACGATTAGCAAGATAAAATGACTCTAATAAAAAGTTTTAAAAACTCGATCGTAATGGGGTGCAATCAAAAGCAGTTGCCGCTATGCCGATGGGCTGGCGTATCGGCATAGCCCCTCTCTCGTCATACTAGACGGTTCAGTTTTAGAGGGAGGGGGAGTGACAACTTTTAAGTTGTCACCTTAGAAGTAAAAAAGGCAATGTATTAAAAGACATTAATTAATGACATTGCCATGAAGAAAAAATATCAAGATTGTATTGAAAAAGTCAGTCAAATCATTTTTGAGGAAATCGCGACAAAAGAAGAAAATTTGACTGATAAAATTTTTGAAATAGATACAGATTTATTATCATTATTAAGAGCTATTGGTTCAAGAGTAATGTCAATGTTGCTCACAATGTTAATTACTCAAGTTACAACTCAAACCAAAAAACCTGGGTGGAAAATTCAGCGCAATCCTCAAATTAAATATACAACAATTTTCGGGGAGTTTAAAATAAAATCACCATATCTTTGGCACAAAAAACTTAAAATTGGAATTCGTCCTGTAGCTAAGTTTTTAGGAATTACTGCAGGGGTTCATTCAGTAGGTTTAACAAGAGCTTTAGCCGACTTTGGGGCAGAAGAATCCTTCGAGCGAGCTAGTCTCCGTTTTGAAGAACATTATGGTTTTAAAGTTGAATCTGGCAAAGTAAGAAGAGAAGTTATAAAAGTTGCTAAATTCTCAGAAATATTTGTCAATCAAAGACTTGAACTTGCCCAAAAAGAAGCAGAAACTAATCCTCGTAAAAAAGCTGAAAGACTTTTAGTAGAATTAGACGGTTGTCATTTAAGAACTGGGATAAAAATTCCCGGGACTGAAAATAAATTAACTCAGATTCGTAAAATAAAGAAATCTAGAAGAAAAATTGAGTGGAAAGAAACAAGAGTCGGTTTTGCCCGTCCAATCGAGGAAAAACAACAGAGAACTTTTGTGGCTAGAATGGACAAATATCCTAATATTATACAACAACTTATTGGTGCTGCCTACGACCAAGGTTTATCTAAAAAATCACAAGTCTTTGCTGTAGCAGATGGTGGAAATGGGTTATTTGAAGGACTTAAATTAGCCTTTCCAGGTCTTCAATTTATTTTAGATCGACCTCATCTTAAACACCATATTTATGCCGCTATTGAAGCGATGGAGCTTAAACCAGAAAACCAAGTATTTCTTAATGATTCTTTTATTAGTTTAATCGATGCTGGTAAAGTTGGCAAAATCATTAAAAAGTTACAAAATTATCAAGGAGTTGGAGCTAAAAAAATTGCCAACTTAACTGATTATTTAATTCGATTTCAAGAGTGTGTTCATTATCAAAAATTTGAGCGTTTAGGATTACCTATTGGTTCGGGTGAAGTTGAAAGTGCTCATAAATATATTCCGCAGAAGAGATTAAAAATTGCTGGGGCAACTTGGCATCCTAATACAATTAATCCCATGTTAGCTTTAAGGATTATTAGAGCTAATAATTGGTGGTCTGAATTTTGGAATCAATATAGAGCTTCACAAGATTTAAACACAGCACATAACGAGTTAAATTTAAATTTAAATTTAAATTCAAATTCAAATTAAGCGATTATATTGCTATTTTAGTAATAAAAAATAATCTCTATTTTAAGATAGATCGAGAGGGTTAACTTTTTACTTTTAAATATCAAGTAAATTCAACAAAAATTAGTTTCCCTCTTATCAAACTATACCGTCTAGTTTGATAAGAGGGAAACTATACCGATATGCAGGTACATCGGCATACCCGCAACTGCTTTTGATTGCACCCGTTGGTAATTAGCTTACGAGAAATAATCAGGCAAGCGGCTAATTGCACAAAACCTAAATAACACAAGCTCAGTTTTTCCCACCTAATTAATAATCGTCGAAA
>JASJDA010000424.1 GCA_030065755.1 Prochloraceae cyanobacterium
GACAGTTCTAGCTGCCAGTAATAAGCGGGCGGGGTGCCTCAATTCCCCTACGACCAAATTAAAAATTATGGTCGCAGTACCCGCAGATCGCAATTACGATGGTGTATAAAAACCGAGATTTTATCGTAGCTGGAGTTCACTTAATTAGGCTAGATGTAGTAGACTCCAGACGCATGGATTCAGTAGTGCGACATCTCCAAGCAATGGTAGCAATGAGTCGTCAGTCGTGGCAAAATATCTTAGCCGAACAAGATAACGATCGCGAATGGATTCCCAATGCCAATCAAAACAGTGTTATCCCAGCAACAGTCACTACAGAGATAATTCAAGGTTGGCAGACTTTCTTAGATGAGGCGGAATTACTATTAGCAGGTCGTAAACTAGCCCCTCATTGTGGTTCTACTTAATTTTTTAGCCAACATAAAAGCAGGCGCGATCGCCTGTGTTACTAAAAAGCTTTAGCAAGTGTGTAAAAATTAAAATGAAGAAGAATTAACAACTATAATTACTCAGAATCATGGCAGGTAAAATGAAAAAAGGCGCTCTAGTTCGTGCTGTTCGAGAAAAACTAGAAAATAGTGTGGAGGCTACAGCTAGCGATAACCGCTTTCCTCCCTACATTTTTGAAAGCAAGGGCGAAATTGTCGATATGAATGACGAATACGCTCTAGTGAAATTCTACGTGCCAACGCCGAATGTCTGGTTTCGTATCGACCAACTAGAAGTAGCCGAATAACTATAACTTAGTCGATTAAATTATGAGTTCCCCTGCTACTTCTCAAATGTCCTGCAAATCTCCGCAAGTTTCCATAATTGGCGCGGGAAAAGTTGGCAGCACTCTTACCCAGCGAATAGCAGAAAAAAACCTCGCAGATGTAGTGCTGGTAGATATCGTTGAGGGTTTACCTCAAGGTATAGCTCTCGATTTGAGGGAGGCGCAGGGGATAGAATTGCACGACAGCAAGATTATCGGGACTAATGACTATGCCGAGACTGCTGGGTCTGATATTATTGCCATTACTGCAGGTCTTGCCCGCAAGCCAGGCATGAGTAGAGAAGACCTCCTGCAGACCAATACCAAAATTGTAGTCGATGTAGCTCAAAAAGCTTTAGCTTACTCTCCCAATGCCATATTTATTGTCATCACCAACCCTTTAGACGTGATGACTTATCTGGTATGGAAAACAACTAATCTCCCTCCTCAAAAAGTGATGGGGATGGCTGGCGTTCTCGACTCTTGTCGCCTACAAAGCTTTATTGCTATGGAATTGGGGGTTTTGACGGCTGACGTAACGGCAATGGTGCTGGGAGGTCATGGAGATTTGATGTTGCCACTAACTCGCTACTGTACTGTTAGAGGTGTTCCCATTACCGAACTAATGGATGGGGCAACCATTGACAGGCTGCTGGAACGCACTCGTAATGGAGGAGCAGAAATTGTCAAGTTGCTGCAAACTGGGGGAGCGTTTTTTGCTCCAGCATCTTCTGCTTGTTTAATGGTAGAAGCAATTTTGCGCAACCAGTCCCGTCTTCTCCCTGCTGCTGCCTATTTACAAGGAGAATATGGCATTAAAGATCTTTTTCTTGGCGTTCCTTGTAGGTTGGGATGTGACGGGGTTGAAAGCATATTAGAAGTCAAGTTGACTGATATAGAAAGAAATGCTTTAGAAGCATCGGCTCGATCGGTTCGTAAAAATGTAGAAATTGCTTTAGCTAGCCTTCATTGAGTTGACATCCTCTCCACGCCTGAAAGCGTGGAAATTCCCCTAATATCCAGTGCATTAAGGTGAGTCTCACAACGATCGATCCAATAAATTTGTGAAATCTAACGCCGCGCATTAGCGGCAGACAAAGAATATCTTGGAAAGGCCAAAGCGATCGCCCGTCCGTCTGCTGCACTCAAATGTTAAACACGGCAACTGGAATCTAACTTACCAAAACACTACAATAATACGCACATTATTTGGATTGTCATCTATCTCTTTTAATTTTGGTAGCAATTGTGTGTAAAATTCACTACATATTTCCTTATATAAAAGTCTGTACTTGACTTTTACAGAATAGTTGTAATCCTCTTCTGAGAAAGGTGCGTTAAGGAGTGCCCCATCCCCTTCTTCCACTTCAGAATCTTGATAGATTAAATTCAGTACCAAACGATCGTCGATCTTCTTGATATTCTTCTTGTATTCTCTAAGACTGGTCACGCATTCATACAAATGATAGGTGTCCCAGTAAGAAAAGTTGAGGATTTCATCCAAAGTCAGCCAGGTATGATGCCACCTACCATAGGGATCTTGTGAAGACTCACTTGAAATATCACTTTCAGGATCGGTGTCCTTGGGTATTCCTCGTGGTGAGGCGATAGGCTTAAACCCTTTCGTAGTATTCGAATCAATGAATTCGTACTCATGTTCTTCATTTGCAAGTATGCCGTAAAGAGCATAATTTCTTGTCAGAAACTTATCGCCTAATAAATCATTTTCATAACCAACATACTTCCAACCATTACCTGGTTCATATTTTTCTATGCAAATTGAAGCATCTGTGCCCATTTTTAACTTGCGTCTTAGAAAATTGGTAAGATTTGCGAACAAGCGAGCGTCTAACTATTTATTATGCGGAAACTTTCTCGATATCCAACCTGTATGGGATAAATTAAAGAATTTAAGTATCTTGGATAGAGGAAGATTTCAAATAAGTTAAGGAGCGATCGCGTGAGCCAAAAAATCGTTGGCATGATTAGCGGCTACAAAGGTATCGAACAAAGGGATTGGTTGTGGAAACAATCTCCTCATGCTTTTGGGGTGTGGGGCAATATTCAAATGATAGCAACCGCACCAGAACCAGATTTTTTACTGATGTATCAGTTTGACTTTCCCCGACCCAGTAAGCCCTCTCCTTGGTGGAAAAGCTGGCGCCAAAAGCGATCGACTCCTAAACCCGATATTCCTTCTCTGTTACGTAATGTTCCCAAAGAACGCATTATTTATTTACTGCGAGAACCTCCTCTAGAGGAAGTAGTGCCTCGTAACAAATATAATTATCAAGCCGCCAGTCAGTATTGTGGGTATATCTCTGGGCCCGATAAATATGCTCCCGATCCAAATTATATGCCGGCTATTTGGTATGTTAACAGCTCCTTCCGAGAATTGAATGAAATGGAACCTCCTGCCAAAAATAGACCTTGCAGTTGGATTACTTCTGGGATCGATCGCACTGAAAATCATCGCCGACGTTTAGCATTTTTACAACTTCTCAGAGACAAAAATCTAGATTTCGACTTGTACGGGCGAGGCTTGCCTTCATCGTCAAAGGGATTTGGTTCGGTTCAAAATAAATGGCACGCCATGGCTCCTTACTATTACAATCTGTCAATAGAAAACTATGCTGACAATGAATTGTACGTGAGTGAAAAGCTTTGGGATGCATTGCTAGCTTGGTGCTTGCCAATTTATTATGGCGGATCTGCTGCTGACAAAATACTACCACCTGGAAGCTTTCTCAGGTTGCCAAGCATGGATGAAAAAGGCTTAGAGTTTGTTCGAGAAGTAACTTCTAGTTTAGATGCGTGGCACGAAGCAAAAGAGGCGATCGCTGAAGCCAGACAAATAATATTACACGAACTCAACTTACTTGCATGGCTCTCAAATTTTGTAGAAAAAATCTCATAATTGGATTTGTATGAGAGTAAACTGGATGGAGAGTTAACTACAATTCCCTGATGGATGGCATTTGTACCCTAGCTAATGACCGAGTTTACGACCAACTCGTTGCTTTACTCAATAGCATAGAAGCAATTTCAGGTGAAAATACACCCGTCTGCGTCTATCCTTACGACGATAATACCGATCTAATTGCTGCTGAAATTGCCAAACGCTCTAACGTGCAGCTATATGACGATCGAAAGTCAATGGAAAAATGGGATAATTTTGCTAAGGCAGCTTGGGATACCCATCCGACAGCACGCGATCGCTGGATGAAAACAGATGATAAGATTTACCATCGTTTTGGCACCCATCGGCGTTACTGTGCCTTTGACGGGCCTTTCGATCGCTTTCTCTATATGGATGCGGATACTTTACTTATGGGGCCAACAGAGCCTATTTTTGCCCAACTAGAAAGTCACGACTGCATTGTTTATGACTTTCAATACAAAGATATCGCTCATGTTTACGAGGTGGCTTCTCCTAAACTAGAAAAAATATTCCCAAAAACAAGAATTCAATCGGAAATATTTTGTTCGGGTTTCTATGCCTCTAAACGGGATTTATTTGACGAAGAAAAAAGAAATTGGCTCCTTGCACAATTGCAAGCAAATGACGCAGAAATTCTCTACCCCATGGCACCAGATCAAACTCTGATCAACTATATGATGATGAAGTCTGGGGCTTCTATTTATAATTTCTCTTTGCAATTACCAAAAGAAAAGAGAACAGGGTGTTGCGTAACTTCTACTCATTTTGAAGTCCGAGATAATCTAGTTTACGATCGCGGCAATCGTTTGATTTATTTACACTATATCGGTATATCTTCGAGATTCTTCTCTCGTCTTTGCCAAGGAGAAAATATAGATTTTCCTTATCGCGATTTATTTTTACACTATCGCTACCTTCACGAACCAGAAAAACGACCCCAATTTACAACTAAACCGGAATGGTACTCTCCGCCGCCTCCCAGTTTTTTAACGCGAGTGGCGCGAAAATTAGGATTAAAATAGTCAGGATAATTTCATGAAACGAGGCATTTATATTACTGCTAACGACAAAGTCACCGAACAGACTATCGCCCTCCTTGAAAGTATTAGACTGTACGATAAAGATACGCCAATTGTTCTCATTCCCTACGACGATAACTATAAAAATATAGCCCAATTGATAGCTAATTCTTACGGGGTTACAGTTTATCCCGACTTAGAATTTATCGAACGTCTATCTCAAAAATTATACGATATCTTTGGTCAGAACTTTTTTGCTCGTCCCAATCAGTTTCGCAAACAAGCCTGCTGGTTTGGAGAGTTCGATAGATTTCTCTATATAGACACAGATATTGTTGTTTTTGAAAAAATTATAGATCATCTCAACTATCTGGATAAATATGATTTTATTTGTTGCGACTACCAACATAAAGGAGGAATTAAAAATGTTTTTAACTCTAAAATTATAGAGAAAAATATTTTTAATGAAAGCGAACTTCAAGATATTTTTAATGGAGGATTTTGGGCTTCTAAAAAGAATTTAATTTCCGAACAAGACCTATACGATACTTTTACTGAATGTGCGGAAAATCCAGACTATTTCGACTTTTCTGAAAAAACTTCCGACCAACCGATTATTAATTATATGATTCTCAAACGGGTCGAACGCAGGTGTAATCTGGTTCGCCAACCAGGTAAACAAGCAGGTAATTGGGGAGGAAGTAAGAACTTTCAGCGTCAAGGTAATATATTAGTAGATACTAAGAATGACGTACCACTTCTATACATACATTGGGCTGGTATTCGCATTGAACCTGGTTGTCCTTATTGGGATATTTGGAAACATTATCGTTATCTCAATGAACCAGAACCACCTGAATTATCTCAAGCCCCAAAAAAGAAAAGTCAATTGCAAAAAACCTTCGCTCGCCTAAAAAATAAGTTAAAAGGTAAATAGGCTAGAAAAAGAAAATACTTTTTCTTTTTCCCTTATGCCTGGACTTTAGACTAAATCGCGATCGGGATTTGACCAATGCGAACTGCTTGCAGCAGCGCTTCCCTCCCGGGATTTGACCAATGCGAACTGCTTGCAGCAGCGCTTCCCTCCCGGGAGCTGACCGATGCGATCGTGACTTGACCGATGCGAACTGCTTGCAGCAGCGCTTCGCTCCCGGGATTTGACCAATGCGATCGAGATCTAACAAAAAGGATGAGATAATGTGATAAGATTACTTAATTATTCATTCATTATCTTGAATAAATCCTACGAAAAATTACAACAATTTAGACAAAGAATCTATCAACTATTGGGTCCAGCTCTGGGACTTTTTTATTTTTAATAAGGAAGTCCTCATTAGTAGTCAAGTTAAAAACGAAGCAGATAAGTTGTTGGAAAAGGACTTCCTTATTAAAAATAATTTTTTCTAAAGA
>JASJDA010000425.1 GCA_030065755.1 Prochloraceae cyanobacterium
GGTTGGTTAATCGATCCGAAGAATAAATTGGTTGAAGTTTGGAGATGCGATCGACCTGTAGAAGTGTTCGATTGTCCTACCAGTTTATCGGGAGATGATGTTTTACCTGGTTTTGTTTTGGATTTAAGTGTTGTTTTTGGTTAGTGCGAGCGGTTGGCGATCGAGATCTACAAGCAGAAAATTTTTTTTACCAAGTAGGTTTGTGAAAAAAATAGTTGATTAAATTGGATTAAAGTAGATGTTGATGAATTTAAGTCCAGATAAGTAAAAATAATGTCAGAAAATACATACAATTGGATTAAAGAAGAAGTTGAAAATATTGCTAAAGAGCGTTCTGTAGAGACTCACAGAGCATTTGCTGCTTGGTGTTTGGATTTTGTCCATCAAGACTTAGATATTGATGAAGCCTTTGTTCAAACTGATACTCTTAAAGGTTATGGAGGAGGAGACGGAGGTTTAGATGGCTGGTATAAAAATGAAGATACTAAAGAATTTCATCTTTGGCAATGCAAGTGGTCTGAATCATACGGTAAAAGGTTTGCTAAAACACCTGCACTTGAACTGAAAAACGCTTTAGAAGAATTGCTCGATCTGGAAAGAGCAAAGGAGTATGGAGACAAGTTTAAAGAAATTTATATCAAGCTACAATCGGCGATCGAACATGAGTATCAGGTAGTTTTAAATGTTGGTTTGGCTGGTTCGATGTCTAAAACTTCGATAACACAATTTAATAAGACTATTCAAAGTTTTGCTGAAGATAAAAATTTGCGACTGGTTTGGGAACGTTGGGATTTAACCAAGTTTCAACAAGAACGAGAAGAATCTGATATAACTTCTGATACCCTTGAAGGTCAGTCATATGATTTTGAATTGCAAAGTCCCGAAATTATCCATATGGATTCTGAAGATCGCACTCTTCCTGAAGGTTGGGAAGTAGTGGTTGCAAGTATCAATGGAAACTCTTTAGGAACTATTGCTAATGACTTGGGTTCAAAATTGTTTGGTTTAAATGTTAGATTTGCCCTATCGGCTAATAATAAGCGAATCAAAAGTATTCGAGAATCATTAGTAGACAAAGAAGATTCTCAGTATTTCTGGCTTTACAATAATGGCTTAACCATACTATGCGATAGCTTTGAAATCAAAAAAGATACAAATAACCAACCGAGCGAGATAGGGATAGAAAATCCCCAAGTAGTTAATGGATGTCAAACTGTTACTGCATTTAAGAAAAAATTAGGTGATTATACAGACCTACCTTCTGTATTAGCTAGGATAATTATGCCACCTAGCAACGATGAAGGTCAAGGAAAAGCAGTATTAATTGCCGAAAAAACAAATAGTCAAAATCCTGTTTTATCTCGCGATCTTAGGAGTAATGATAAGGTTCAAAAAAAATTGCAACAAAAATTCGACCAGCTTAATCCTCCTTGGTTTTATGAAAGAAAAAGAGGTGAATGGAAAACTCTTTCTCCATCTGAAAGAAACAAATATAAGTCCAAAGACAATAAAAATTATCGCAAATATGATATGGAATATGTTGGTCAAGCATGGAGAATGCTTGATGGACAACCGTCTTTAGCAATAACTAAAAAACGCGAACTTTTTGAAAATGAGGAAATTTATTCTAAAGTTTTTAGTTCCAATCGTCAGGCAGAACAATTTCTTTTTGCAGCAAGACTAACTGATAAATATGCAAAATTTTGGCATGGAAATAATTTTGAATGTATTCGTTCAACTTGTGGTGATTATTTAACAGATACAATTCTTAAAAGAATAATGAATGCTAAGAAACAAGTAGTAGCTCATTCTGTTGCTTTAACTTGTCGAGCATTGAAAAAAGGAAATAATTGGGAATTAACAGATGCTAAACTAGGACTCGACCTAATTGATAATTTTGAAGAACAATTTAGCTCGTGGAATAATTTGTTAGCTACAGCATTTCATAAACTTTTAGAAGATTTAGATAAAGACGAAGATTCATTTGGATTGAAAAGGACATTAGAGAAATCTGGTGGTGAAACTTTAGAGCGTTTATGGTCAAGCATTCAAAGCACTTTTAGTGTTGCTGCATCGTTGAGTAAAAAGAAAAAGTCGTTAAGAGACTTTTTGATAGGAGACATTGAATAAAATTTATTAATCAGATTCAGAGAATATGAAAAAATGACACAAATGCAAAAATCCCTATTTCCACCGCGTAACGTAGAAGAGTTAGTGGAAGACATAGAAAAGCTAACTCAAGAAATTCAAGATTTATACTGTCTCGATGAAATTCCCTGGGTTTTGGGATATAGCGGTGGGAAAGATAGTACTTGTATACTCCAATTGGTTTGGAATGCGATCGCAGCACTTCCACCAGAGAAGCGAACCAAGAAAATTGATGTCATCACAACAGATACTTTAGTAGAAAATCCGATCGTAGCTGCTTGGGTTCGTAATTCTCACAAGCAAATTATAAAAGCTGCTGAAGAGCAAAATATGCCGATCAAACCTCATTTACTGCACCCTGAATATACAGAAACTTTCTGGGTCGGTTTAATTGGTAAGGGTTATCCACCACCTAAAAGCAAGTTTCGCTGGTGTACTGAAAGTTTAAAAATTAAACCTTCTAACCGTTTTATTCGTAATGTTATCCGCAGTCACGGTGAAACTATTTTAATTTTGGGTATTCGTAAAGCAGAAAGCACAAAACGTGCAAAAAGAATGGAAAAATGGGAAATAAAAAGGCTTAGAAATCGTCTTAGCCCTAATATGAATTTACCCAATTCTCTTGTTTATAGTCCCATTGAAGATTGGCGAACTGATGAAGTCTGGTTATATTTAATGCAGTGGGAAAATCCTTGGGGATACAGCAATAAAGATTTATTTGCCATGTATCGAGGTGCTAGTGCTGATAATGAGTGTCCTCTAGTTGTTGATAATACTACTCCTACTTGTGGTAATTCTCGTTTTGGTTGTTGGGTTTGTACTTTAGTTAATAAGGATAAATCCTTAACAGCGATGATTCAAAATGATGAGGAAAAAGAATGGTTACAGCCCATATTAGATATTCGTGCTGAACTGGAGCTAAAAGATCATCGCGATCGCAGAGATTTTAGACGCAGAAATGGTAACGTCCAACTTTACGAACGCAATCTAGATGGGGAAATTTCGATCGAACCTATTCCTGGTCCATTTACTAAAGAAGCCCGTGAAGATTGGTTGAGAAAATTGCTCTCAGCTCAAGTAGAAATGCGCCGCAATGCGCCAGAAGAAATGAAAGATATAACTCTTATTACTCCAGAAGAATTGAGCGAAATTAGAAGAATTTGGATCGAAGACAGACACGAATTCGACGACAGTCTACCCCGTATTTACGAAGAAGTAACAGGCGATCGCTTTGAGGATGTTATTCGTCCTGGCGCTGGTAATAGTTTACTGGGAAGCGATGAATGGAATGTATTAGAAGAAATTTGCGGCGACGATGCTATGCACCTAGAATTGATGACAAAATTATTAGATACCGAACGCCAATATCACACTAAATATCGTCGCGTGGGTATCTACGAAAGTTTAGAAAAATGCTTTGATACTAGTTCTCGATCGAAGGAAGAAGCTATTAAAAATGCTCACCTTAAATGGGATTTAAAAGAAGCTGCTAAAGACGGAGATATTAATAAAGTCAAGCAGTTAAGTTGGGCAAATATTAAATATCCAACTCAGGACAATAGTTAGGGAAAGGGGAAAGGAAAACAAAATAATCTTTTCCTCAGTTTAATTATTTATAGCAATTATTAGAGTATAATTTAGCAGTCAAACAAGCGATCGTCGCGCGACTAATAAAAAGCAAACAAACATAATGATTTTCACCGAACTAATCGTAGAAAACTTTGGAGCATATGCAGGGAAAAATATCATAAATCTAAGCACAAAAACTGAGGAAAACCATCGTCCGATCGTCCTTTTTGGTGGCATGAATGGAGGGGGAAAAACTACCCTAATAGACGCTATTCGCCTGGCTTTATACGGACAGCGCGCTCAATGTTCTACTAGAGGTAATTTAAGTTATAGTGACTTTCTTTCTCAGTCAGTCAATCATCAAACTTCACCAATTGATAATACTCGCATAGAATTGGCTTTTGAACATATAGTAGAAGGTCAGTGGAAAGAATTAAGAATTGTCCGCACCTGGACAAAAAACCCTAAAGATGGTAAAGATAATCTCGGCATTCTCGATGAAGATTGGCCCGATTCTGCTTTAGCTAATACCTGGGACGAATATATTGAAAATATCCTTCCTCTTGGCATTTCTAACCTCTTTCTTTTTGACGGGGAACAGGTAAAAGAGTTAGCAGAACAAGACACTCCACCTCCAACAGTAATAGACGCAATTCAATCTTTATTAGGCTTAGAATTAGCAGAGAAATTATCGGTAGATTTAGATATTTTAGCCAGTCGCAAGCGCAAAGATTTGGCAACGGAGTCACAAAAGGCAAATATAGATGAAATTGAAGCTAAATTAAAACAACTAAATGAAGATGATGCCGTTGCTAAACAAGAATTAGATTCTCGACAAAATGAATTGAAGATCGCTCAAGAAAAATATCGGGATGCGGCAAATAAATTCCGTTTAGAAGGGGGAAAAATAGCAGCCGATCGCACTCAATTAAAAGCGCAGATAGAAAACCTAGAAGCAACAACAGAAACCCAGCGCCAATGGATGCGCGATCGTGCTGCTGAAATTCTACCTCTCAATTTAATTACACCCCTACTAAAGCAAGCACAAATTCAAGGGAAGAAAGAGTTAAAAACTCAACAAGCAAAGATTGCTAGAGATGTTCTACAAGAAAGAGACGATCGCTTATTAAATTATCTAGTTGCTTTATCTTTAACCCCAGAACAGATCGATCTGATTAAAGGATTTCTAGCTAAGGAATATCAAAATCTAGATCGAGACATTGAAACCGATGACAAACCCCGTTTGGGTGTAGATGCAGAAGAATTAAAGCAACTGGAGAATATTCTAGAAAACTTGTTACCCATGCAAGTTAAGCAGGGAGAAGAACAAAGAAAAAAGTTACAAGACTTAGAAGAAGAAATAGATAGTACGCAAAGACAATTAGCCGTAGCAGCGCCGCCAGAAGCTTACGAACAGTTGGATAAAGCGCTACAAAAAGCACAGCAGGAATTAGTTAATAGAAAAGCTGCTTTTGAAGCAAGTCAGCGTAGATGTGAAGAAATAAATAAACAGATCGAAAAAACTAAAAAAGAACTCAAAGAATATAGTGAAAACGCGATCGACATCGAAAACAAAAAACACATCATTAACTCGATGGCGAAAGTGCAACAAACTCTCCAGTTATTTAGAGAAAAACTCACTCTCAAGAAATTGAATAAATTAGAAGGGGAGGTAACAGAATGCTTTCGCTATCTATTACACAAATCAGACTTAGTTCATCGAGTCGCGATCGCAACCGAAACTTTCCGCATCTCTCTCTACGATCCTCAAGGACTACCCTTACCCAAACACAGACTCTCTGCTGGAGAAAAACAATTGTTGGCGATCGCTTTTTTGTGGGGACTAGCGCGGGTATCGGGACGCAACCTGCCAATAGCTATTGACACTCCTTTAGGTAGATTAGATTCTTCTCATCGCAATAATTTAGTCGAACGTTATTTTCCTAGCGCTTCCCACCAGGTCATACTACTTTCAACTGATACCGAAATTGGTAAAAAAGAAGTACAACTGTTGAGAGAACAAGAGGCGATCGCTAGAGAGTATTTATTACAATACGACAATGGCAAGCGTCAAACTAGTATCGAAAGTGGATATTTTTGGTAGTCTCGCGCACTACATAGGTATATTTGGTTCGAAGATAGTGTAGCGAGCTTTACCTGATGCTTTAGCTTCATACATAGCTGTATCAGCATCTCTAAGAAGCTCTTCTATACTCGCGTAGTTACTCGTACTCTGAGCAATGCCAATACTAGCTGTAACAAATACGTCCTGTCCTTTGAGTTGAAAAGGTTTTGTGAGTATGTTTTGAATTCTTTCAGCAATAGATGTGGCATTGTTGATATGTTTGAGGTCTTTGACGACGATCGCAAACTCATCTCCTCCTAGTCGAGC
>JASJDA010000426.1 GCA_030065755.1 Prochloraceae cyanobacterium
ATACCATTTCTCAAAAGTAACTAGAGAGATAAGAAATAGTTTTTATTAATAAAAAAAGCTCAAATCCCTCTGTTCCCTATTCCCTATTCCCTATTCCCTATTCCCTGTTACCTAAGTCTCTCGTTATTTTCGAGAATTGGTATAAATATCCGTGCAGTCCGGCTGAGTGAATATTACCGCTAAGTTCCTCTTCACACATAATTAGTGGTTTCTCGAAGTCTTCTTTTACAAGTCCCTTAGCTAGACTTTGCATAGCTTTTTCTCGATCGAATTTAAATCCACTTTCAGCCAAGAAAGCGTTTCTTACGCGCTTTCTTTTAGTGATATAGGTATAGTTTTTGATGTTTGGATACAGAATCTTTTGGAACCAGTTGGTTGCTGTTTTATGGTAGCCGATGTGAATAATATTTGCTGTCACAATCTTTATTCTCCGAAAATCCAAAATATCTAAAACATTGCTACCTAAATCTATTCTCTAATTCTGTTATTTAGTCACTAATTCTCGTTTATCTTTAGATTATGGCTGTGATTTGTCCTTTGAATTAGATAGAGTCCCTAAAAGTAAATCTTTGATTTGCTTAATATTTTTTTCTAGAGAAAATTGCTGTAAAATTTTATTTCTGCTCGATTTTTTTAGTTTTTGAATTAGCTGGGGTTGGAGCAATAGCTGTTCTAATTCATCTGCTAAAGCTTTCGGGTTTTTTTCTGGTATGAGTATGCCATTAACTTTGTGTTCGATTAGTTCTGAAATTCCTGAAATATCGGTAGAAACGACAGGAACTTCCATCGCCATTGCTTCAATTAGTACGTTAGGAATTCCATCGCGATCGCCTTCATCTGTAATTTTGCAAGGAAGGGCAAATATATCGGCTTTGGCATACAATTTAATCACTTCATCCTGAGCTAATTGACCGACTAAAGAAACAATATCCCCTATCTCTAAAGTCTCAATTAGCTGTTCTAGTTCCTCTTTCATCGGGCCATAACCGACGATTTTACAGCGAAATTGATGCCCTTTTTGCTTTAATGTTTGGCAAGCTTGAAGCAAGTAAGGAAAACCTTTTTTATCACAAAGTCTCCCCACACTAAGTAGTAGGGGTAACTCCCCATCTTTTTCCCCAATTATATTTAAATTTGGTTGAAAGCGGTCTAAATCTAAACCGTGATATGACAAATATATGGGAGTATCAGTTGTAGATAATTTTTGCAAGTAGTCTGTATTATATTTAGTGCAAGTCAGAACGAATTTTGCTTTTTCAATTTTCCTATCTAATACCTCTTTTTCTGATAGATAAATATCTTTAGCGTGAGCGGTAAAACTGTAATTGATAAAGCCAAAACTCTCTACTATTTCTGCTATTGCAGTAGGAACGTTAGCAAAATGAGCGTGCAGGTGAGCTATACCTAATTTTTTTAATTGCCAAGCCAAATATCCAGCTTGCAAAAATTCATTAGGACGTTGGCGTTTTGGTCGGGAAAAATAAAATTTAAATGCATTTATATAGTACTGAGGATTATGTCTCAATAACTGCAAGTTTGCTCCCACTAAACTCCATAAAGTTTTCCAAGAAAAGTCAGGCAAAAGAGAAGGTATATATGTTACTTCTGCTCGTACTTTTTCTACAGCAGGATGAAACTTATCCTCTTTAGATGGTTCTCTTAAAGAAAATATGTGTAATGGGACTCCTTGCCTTTCTAATTCCAGAATTTCATTGAGAATAAAAGTTTCGGAAAGTCTGGGGTATTTTTTGAGAAGATAGCCTATTTTGGGGGATTTATCGTTCATAAAAAATGGGTCGATCGCCGCTCTACTAATGGTACTTTTTATAGTTTAAATAACAGCGTCAAAATCGTGCAAGTATGACAGATTGTTAGCCCGATATTTGCTGCCACTATTTAGTAGATCGCAGGTATGCCAAACAATTCTAGGTAGGCCATCTAAATCCACAAATTTCTCGATATTAGAAACAGAATCCGAACTATCTTCCAATTGTTCTAAAACAGCTTCCATCAGATTTTCGGGGGTTAGGCGATCGGGATGAATGGCTTTAAATAAACCCATATTTGCCATCCTTTCTGCTCTAATCCATTGTTCTTGGACTGGACGGAAGCGAGGAACCATGACTGCTTTTTTCTTCAGGGAAAGAATTTCACAAGTAGTGTTATAACCTCCCATACAAACAACTACATCAGCAGCTTCCATGTAACTATTGAGATCGTCAGTAAACTCGATAATTTGAATCTGAGGATTGTTAGCTACTTTTTGATGTAATAACTTCCTCTTTTCTTTAGCCATCTCTGGGCCAGAGATAATTAAAGTTTTGACTTTGTTGTTCCCAGTCAATTGAGAAAATGCTGATAAGTAGTTATCGACCAAGTTATAGCCGTCAGCACCACCACCAGGAGTTACCAAAACTAATTTTTCGTCGTTTTTTACTTGTAATTCTTGACGTAAAATATTGGGTTCTTTACATCCCAATTCTCTGCGGATATACCCGCAATACTTGACTTTGTCAGATATATAACTGGGGAATTTATATTCTTTAGTTATGTCAAAAATCTCTGGCGTACCGACAACGAGAACGCGATCGTAAAATAATTCAATCCCTTCGTAGTATCTATTTTTATGCCATTCTGCAATTGTTTTTTCTGGAGTGTCTAGGATATCCCTCAGTAACAACACTACCTTAGTAGAATGGCGGCAAAAAGTTTTTAGATAATTTAGAGTCTCTGTTAATTCGCCTTGCAAAGCGTAGGGTTTCTTATCAACTAGAAGTATATCTGGCTTGAAGTTGATTGTTGTTGCTTTAATTAAATCGGAGCGCAATTTCATAGCTTCGTCAATGTCAGTGTTGATATATCTGGTTGCTAGTTTGCCAGATTCATTACGTCCCACATAAGGAAGTTTGATATAGTCTAGTCCCTCTGGCATCCGAAAGCTATGTATTACTGGCGAAGCAGATACAAGTAGGATGGAAAGATCGGGTATCGTCTTCAGTAAATGCTCGCAAATAGCTAGCATCCTGCGAATATTTCCTAGACCATAGGTGTCATGAGAATAGACCATTAATCTCATTGTCAATTTCCTCAAATTGGTTCGGTTATCACTTGACGCTCAAGCTTTAGATTAAAGAAGTCTTAACAAGAGCTACATTACGTTTGACAAACGATCGTCTTAGCTTTTTTGTCTGTTAATTTTATCGTCTGAGAGAGAATTAACTTTTTCATGAAGAAAATTCCATTTACTTGCCAAATTTTTGCGGTTTTTTAGATTTTCTCTAGGTGAAATTTGAACTGAAATCTAAGGCAACAAAGGCATTTAAGGGGTAAAGAGGTACGAAAGATGAAAATTATTTATAATTTCCATGAATTTACGGACATACAGTGTTATTTTTTCACGGACATATAGTTAATTTTTCGGATCCCTCTACAAACTAAATATGTGAATTGCTCGTAATACTTACATGAAATTAAGATGAGAAAAATTTTATAATTAAAGTTGTCAAAATCTTGCGTAGATTAACTTAGGATGACAAGTAGCAAAAAGCTTTTAAAGGCATTTTGTTGTCTCATGATTTATGAGACCAGTATAGATAAATAAAGTTCCATTAAAGCTTTCAAAATCTTGCGTATATTCACTTAGGATGCCCACCAGTAAAAAGCTTTCAAAGCTAAAAGGTACTATAGATTAATATTTTCAATAGTAGTTATTAGATCTTTTGCAGAAGTCAGAGACAAGTATTGTTTAAAACTACTAAATCGATCGCCAAGCTTCCCAGGCTTTCCAAAGCATCTGAAAGGACAGTAAAAATAATAGGGTGCGAAAAGCAATAGTAATAATGCGATCGGGTAGCTTAGGCAACAGACGAGTGCTAATCTGAACTCCAATCAGACCTCCTAGACCCAGAATAATGCCTATATGAAAAATAACGTGATGGTTGAAAGCATGACTGACGGTAGCGGATAGAGAAGTGATAACAATAACACCCAAACTAGTTTGAATTGCTAGTTTAGTAGATTCTCCTAGGAGCAAAATTTGTAAAGGCACCATAATTATGCCCCCACCAACACCAAATAATCCTGCTAAGAAACCTCCGGCACCACCAATGCCTATTCTCGCTAGAATTAAATTCCATTTTGCTCGATCGATTTTCCTTGAATTAGTCTTTTTCTTGGCAGTTAAACTTTTGCGCAACCCAATTAAATAGATATTCGTTATTAACATTAACCCAAAGGCACCATACAATACGTAATCAGGAAAAATATTTGCTAAATCGGCACTCAATTTAGCCGCTAATAATCCTGGTACTGCTAGATAAATTACTCGATTGAAGTCCAAATTACCCATGCGCCAATTCTGTATGCTGCCAGAAAATGAAGTTATAAAAACTGCCAGACTACTGGTGGCAATAGCCTTAACTGCTATTTCGTGAGAGTTGGGTAAATCTAATATTTGTACCAAAATAGGTACTGTCAAACCGCCGCCGCCAATGCCTAAGAATCCGGCGATAATTCCAGCAATTAATCCGACAATAGCTAAAATTAAAACAGTGAATGTAATCATAAGTTAATTTCCTCGATCGATCTAATTTAGAGACATTGTTATTGGGCATTGACGATCGCAATTATAAGATTTTTTCTTATATTTTTTCTCAATAACTATTACGAGATACTCGATTTTTCTCAAACCTCAGATCGAACATTCAGCACATACTTTAAGTAAGTATTGTTGATATCGACTTAAGTGCGAATACAGTAATTTACCCACTGGTATAAAAGCCGAATCAACGCGATTGCAAGAAGTGTTGATTAATCTTTTCAGCAACGCAATTAAATACACCTCCCTTTTGAACAAGTCGGCGATATTAAATTTAGGGCTGACGATCGGGGTTTAAGTTTATCTATTAGTAAACAACTAGTGGAACTGATGGGAAGTAAATTAAAGGTACAAAGCGAATTGGGGAAAGGATCGATATTTTGGTTTGACTTAATTGTACCCCTAGTAGACATCAAACGCTATCGACAACCAATAGAAGGCAATTAAAACCGCATAAAATGCTTTGTGCAGTTCCCGAGGCTTCAAAAGACCATAGCAGAAAAGCATCAATATTACAAGCTTGACAAATTTCACACCAGTCAACAAAAAAAAGTGTCAAAAAGTAATTGTATTTTAGATCAATAGACTTTATTAAAGAAATTTTTATATGATAAAAATGAAGCTAATTAGATAAATTTGCTATGGATAATTTTCGCAGTAAAGCGATCGTTAAATTTTGAGACACTATATATATTGATGAATAAAATCACTTTACAGCAGATATCTAAGAAAAATCTGCTGTCATCAATAGGTTCAAGTAGAGATATCCAATTATGGTTATTCTCAAGTATTAGAGGAGAAGGAAACTTCATTGATTATCGACGTAAAAACACCCTCGCAATTTGGCGATATTTGCCTTCTTTAAACGCTGGGACGATCGTCAAAATTGATAGTGCTTAAGCAAGGGCTTCACTAATAACTAATAGAAATATAATTTTTTCTTTAGGTATAATTACTTTGTCGATCGTTATTGTTCTGTCATTACTTCTTTCTGCTCTCGATTGTATGGATTAAGGAGGGCAAAAAGAAAAACAGAGAAAATTATTGCCGAACTTGAAAGAAGCAATGGAGATGATTAATGAAGTTAGTAGAGAGACATATTATCAAAAGAGGTCATAAGTTTTTCGATGAGTGTGACTCTCTGTGTTTGGCTTCTAAAAATCTCTATAACTTAGCTAATTATAATATTCGTCAAGGCTTCATTTATGCTATGACTTACTCTAATTATAATTTACTGGATAGCGATCCAATCCCAGTTTATGGGGACGATAACGCTAAATTAATTAAATTTAGTGGCAAAAGAATCAAGCGCGGACTCTATCGAAGTAGCACAGGAAAATCAATTAACGCAGACGTTAATGCCTCCTACAATATTTTACGAAAAGTATTCCCAAAAGCCTTTGCTGATGGGATAGAGGGCTGTGTAGTTCAGCCCAGGTTGGTCACACCAACTAAAGAAAAGATTAAGGGTTACAATGATTCTATTTTTCATGAGGAACCCTTCTATACGACAAGTTATTGCGAAGTGACAAAGTTTAAAACAAAAAAGGGTTCCT
>JASJDA010000427.1 GCA_030065755.1 Prochloraceae cyanobacterium
ATCGGATCGTAGCTCGCGGTTTAATTGCTGAAGAAATTGAAGCTGAAAATAACTCTTCGAGCATTAAAGTCAAAATCCATCCCAATCCTGAGGGCAGAAGAAGGAATAAGAAACCGTTTACGATCGTCGTTACAGGAGAATCAATACCAGAAGCCAAAGCCGGAGAATTTTGGGAAGTAGTTGCCGATGTAGTTGACGGTCAGCTAATTTACCACAGTGGAGAATGTATCGATAAGGATTACGATCCAAATATCGTATACTATATACCACGTCGAAAAAAAGCGAAAAATCAATCTGGAGACTCGATCGAGCCCAACTCGGCAGAAAAAGCGAAAGGGGATGCAAAAGCGCTCGACAGTAACAGTGAGTCTCAAAATACTTCAAATAAGTCAACGCAACAGTCTAGCGAGACGATCGTTTCTGAGTCCAAATCTAGTAACGTTACTCAAACAGGAGAAAAAACCCTCACTCCTGTTGCCACAGCTAATAAAGATAATTCTCAACCAGCATCATCAGACATAATTATGATTAATGGTCGTGCCCCCGAACTGATTGTTAAGTTTAGTACCCGTCCCGAGCTTCCAGAAACAGGCAAAAAAGTTACCTTGCAAATAAATTCAGATAACGGTATTTCTGTTAGAGCTACTCTCAACCGCAAGACTCTCAAAAAGCAAGTAGATAAAATGGATAGCTTTGATGAGTGGGTCGGAGCATTCAGTGGACAGATGAGTGGGATTGCCGAAGATGGCGTAATTGAGTTAGAAGGAGCAGGTTTGCAAGTGTTTGAGAAAAAGAAAAAGCTTGTTGAGAGTGAAAAACAAGAGTCGGACAAATCTGTTACGGAGAAAAAAGAAGAGTCTATAACTCCATCTAAAAACTAGTCGGTCTAGTTAATTTAAATTATAAATTGTCTGAAACTATTTCTAACCAAGCTCTCTTGCAATTATTATAACTATTGAGTCAATTGACTTGTTAGTTCTAATTGTTGCCAATTTTCAACAATAATTGTTCCACCTCGTTTATAAATGATTATTCCTTTGAGTTTTTTAAATAAACGTACACATTCTTCATAAGTAATACCAATACTGCGAGCAATTTGATAGTAAGATAGTTTAGTGTTTAAAACCTCACCTTCGGCAACAGAGTGAGTACCATCGCGCTCGCTATAGTATTGAATCAATCTAATTAAGCGTACCATTGCTCTTTCAGAAATTAGTCCATGTACTGTCTCGTGAAGCTGTTGTAAACGTTGATTAAACACTTTCAAGATGCGCAGGCTAATTTCTGGGCACTCAGAAATCGCTTTTAATAAAGCATCACGCTCAATAGTTAAGATAAGGGAGCTGATTTGAGAGATGACAGTGGCGGGAGAAATGCTATTACCAAAAAGAGCTGGGGCCGCAAAAAGTTCTCCTGGTGGAATAAAACGCACCAAGGTTTCTTTACCACTAGCAGCAGTCTTTTTTATTTCTAGTTTTCCTGTAATTAAAGCTAGAAGTTGTTGAGGAAGGTCTTCCCCTTCGTGTGTAATGATTTCACCAGGTTGATATTCGATAATGTAACTATGGGGAATAAGACTTTCTAGTTGTGTTGTGGCGACATCTTGAAAGATAAAAATTTGCTTTAATTGAGCCAATGACGAGCAACCTTTAACGAGCATTGAGCAACTAAATAGTCCTAGTTTAATTATTTTAAGTGAAAATTATTCTTGTCAGCTGCTGAAATTTTTTGAGAGCTGCAGCGATCGCTAATCTTAATTGAGGTTCATGAGCTAGCTCAGAGACAGAGCTAAAACTTGATGTCACAGTAAAAGTATCGAGTTGGGATATCACTGATGAGAACCAGAAAAGAAATTAGTCCACAAACGATCGCCATTGTTAAATCCACCGCTCCTCTACTCAAACAACATGGTCAAAAAATTACTGCTCGAATGTACCAGATTATGTTTGAAAAACATCCACAACTGAAAGCACAATTTGATATGTCAGCACAAGCTAATGGCACTCAACCAGCAAAACTAGCAGCCGCAATACAAAACTATGCTACTCATCTCGATGACCTCGAAAAATTACTTGTAATGGTAGATAAGATCGCATATCGTCACATACAAACTCAAGTTTTACCAGAACAATATCCCATAGTTGGGGAGTGTTTATTAAAAGCAATAAAAGAGGTATTAGGGAATCAAGTAAGCAAAGAAGTCATAACAGCTTGGAGTGTTGCTTATCAAAAATTAGCTGAAGTGTTTATCAATCGAGAACAAGAAATCTCTCAAACTACTTCAGTAACTTAATCAACAAATTAAGAAGAAGAAATTTAATCAGTAACAGCTTTTTTAACAGTTTTTTTGACAGGTTTCTTCTTCTCAAAAAATTGGCCTTCCTTATTGATTCAAAAATGACACTAATTAGGGATCTTGCTGATTCAAGAGAATTGGTTACATTGTGACGACGAAAAAAGTGTCATCTCGAAGACAATCAGTAATCTATTTTTTAAATATTCTACTAATTGTGTGTGAGGAGAAAGTAGTAAGGTATTTAAGGGTCGAAACAAGGCAAGACTCCTTGAATATCTTACCATAAACTAATATTTGTGATTAATCAGCAGCCACCTTTTTAACAGGTTTTTTCTCAGCTTGATATTTTTCGTGGGCGTGCCTCTCCCTTCTGTACTGCCTCGAGCCTCAAACATGATTTGAAACTTTAAACTATTACTGTTTACTTATTAGGGGCTCCTTCTACTTAATATGAAAGAGGGCTTATAGTGAAGGACTTGAGGTAACTTTAGATCGCGTTACTAGCAATGATACTACTGTAGTTTTCGAGTTTCGAGATCGAGGTCAAATGTGGGGACATCCTTACAAAAATAGAGTAGCTGTTTCCTTTGATGTTCGTGGCGACAAGATTTGTGCCTATCGGGAATATTTGGGCAGTGATGGCAAATCGAATTAAAATGAATCAAATATTTAGATTTCCAGGAAAATATTTCAAATACTATTCTCCTTCTTTTGTAATTATTTCTAATCAAATAAAAGCGGTAGGTAGCTGTTGGAGAACTAGTTTAACCTTAAATGGCTTTAATATCAACACAGATGTAGCCCACCATCAACAGGAAGTGCAACACCAGTAATAAATGCGGCTTTGGGGGAACACAAAAAGGCAACTACCTGACCAATTTCTGTGGGTGATGCCCAACGCTGCATGGGTGTGTTTTCAATCATCTTCTGCATCGTCTCACTCTCCACACCACCATATTTAGCAGTTACGGAGTTCCAAGCTTCAGTCTTAGTAAAACCTGGAATGACAACATTGACAGTAATCCGCCTTGGCGCAAGTATTTTGGCGTAGTATCTAGTCAAAAATTCCACAACAGCCTTAGCCTGTCCTGGCAGAATATAGGATAATTTTGGAGTTTGGCTACTATTACATCCTGGAGAGGATGTAGCTACGATATAACCCTTTCCATCCTCCATATAATTAATGGCTTTTTCCACACATCGAATCAAGCACTTGGGATAAACATTTTGATAGTAGTCATATTGCGCAAAACTGGTGAATTGACCATCACCAAACAATTGAAGTGGGGTATTTGTGGCTAATTCAGCTAAGCTTGATGCAGGAGATGTGGTCATACCAACATATAATCCGGCATTATGCACTAATGCTGTCAGTTTACCCTCAAAATTATTTTCGACACTGGCAAATATTTTTTCAATGGTGGACTCTTGTGCGACATCACCTTTGATAGTGTAGACTTTGACTCCATAAGTCGATTCAATGGTAGATTTGGCTACAGATGCTGCCTCTTCGTTGGTATTAAATCCGAGTATCAAGTCATATCCATCACTAGCTAGCTGCTGCGAAATTCCTAAACCAATTCCACGAGTCCCACCAGTAACTATCGCCTTTTTGGATAACATAATAAATATTGATATTTTGCGCTCGCTTTAACTGGATATTATATACATGTACAATAATGGGCACAATCAAGGTCAGAGGGCAAAAAAGCACTCGCTGCTCCTGGAACGCTTCTGTCACTCTCGGAAAACTTGGGTCGTGGCAAGCGCTCAAATGTCTTTTTCTATAAAAGTTTTCGTGATTAATTTTAAGTAGTCGGACACAATTAAAGTTAACTGTGAGATAAGGGAACAGAGAAGAGAAACGAGTTTCAGCAACGCCTAACAGTTTTTTACACAGAGTCGTTTATTTATGTCCGACTACTTAGCTGACTTTTAAGAAACATTTTTAATAATATTGTTAAATCGAATTTAAATTAATTTCTTTGACAACAAAGCTCAAACTAGTGTCAACGGGTGTTTTATTGAAAAAAGTTCCCTTAATTAAAAAGAAAAACAAAGTTTAATGTTTTCTTTATAATTAAGGGTAAATTAAATATAATTGACTGATTTAAGGGTAGTGTTTAATGTTACATGCTTCCACTCTTCATAAGCTCTGGTCTTTGATTGAAAAAACTTCGACTCAAACATTACTTAATAAAACTGATAAAGAACTGGCTCTTTATCTTTTAACACAGTTAGAAAATAAGCAAATACTTAACTTACAAGATTATGAGAGTGTACTCAATTATATTTACTCAAAAATTACTCTAATTAGAGATTTAGCTGATTCAAGAGAGCTAGTTACATTGTGACAATAATGGAAGTGTCATGCTGCCGACAATGAGTAATCTAGTTTTTGGTTATTGACCAATCAATTTATCTTCAGTTTCTCTAGACGGCCAACAATTAAAATATAGGTAAGATTATGTCCGTTTATTTATTAGCTGCACTTTTAATCATACCGTTCTTAATTTTAGTTATCTTCTGGGAATGAACGATTAGAGTGTTTTGAAACTTTTAGGAGGGAAACCAATAATATTCTATTTTATTCAAATCAGTTAAATATATCCCAGATGAGAATAAGCTTGCTCTGTGGCCACTCGACCTCTGCTAGTACGGTTGAGAAAACCTATTTGCAATAAATAAGGTTCTAAAACTTCTTCGATCGTTTTGGTATCTTCACCTGTGGCCGCAGCCAGTGTTTCTAAGCCTACCGGTCCCCCACGAAAATTTTCAATTAAAGTAGTCAGAATCAATCGATCGCTCCAGTCAAGACCTTGCTTGTCGACATTAAGTTTATCCATGGCATCTGATGCCCCTCCAAGAGTTATGGTCGATGCCCCTTCGACTTCAACGTAATCTCGGACTCTTCTTAACAAGCGATTAGCAATTCTCGGAGTGCCTCTGGCTCTTCGAGCAATTTCTGTAGCCGCATCAGTTTCAATAGTTTGTTTTAAGATTTTGGCGGTGCGCAAAATAATCTCACTCAACTCGTCGATTTCATAGAAACGCAATCTTTGAATTAATCCGAAGCGATCGCGCAAAGGGGAACTCAAAGAGCCAGCTTTGGTAGTGGCTCCCACTAAAGTAAAAGGATTTAAACCAATACTGCGAGTTCTGGCACTTTGACCTTTGCCAACAGTAATATCAATTCGATAATCTTCCATTGCCGGATAGAGAATTTCTTCGGCAGTATGATTGAGGCGATGGATTTCATCAATAAAAAGTACATCACCTGGCTTTAAATTGACTAGCAATCCCGAAATATCTCTGGGTCTCTCTAAAGCAGGAGCGGCAGTAATTTTACAGTCACTTCCCATCTCTGAAGCAATAATTAAAGACATAGTAGTTTTGCCCAAACCAGGTGGACCATAAAGAAGAAGATGATCCATAGATTCT
The DNA here is from genome assembly GCA_030065755.1 of Prochloraceae cyanobacterium. Taxonomy (GTDB): domain Bacteria; phylum Cyanobacteriota; class Cyanobacteriia; order Cyanobacteriales; family JASJDA01; genus JASJDA01. The sequence continues at coordinate 5,738 of JASJDA010000427.1, forward strand.
TTCCGTTTAAGAGCAGCAGAGATGGCTATTTTTAAGACATCTTTGAGTTCTTTTTGCCCAATGTAATCTTTGAGACGATGAGGACGAATTCCATCGTTTTCAATTTTGCTATCTTCAGCGCTGGCTGTTGGTGTGACTAAACTATTAGATAGTTTTTTCTGTGCCGCCCTAGAAGATTTTTTCTTCTTTTTTGGGGGATTGGGGTTAGAGTTTTCTGATGAAGAATGTCTTTTGATAGCCATAAGAGTGCGCGTAAGAGCAGCAATTTGTGGGCATTATCAGCTAATCATAGCTTTAATTAGTAGGATATGATTCTAAAAAAGTCATCTAGGTATGGGATTGGCAAATTATGCCTGACGGTCGGTTAAGCTCCCCTAATCACATTGATTATAGCTACTTGCG
>JASJDA010000103.1 GCA_030065755.1 Prochloraceae cyanobacterium
ATTGTGGCAAAATCAAAAAGGAGAGGTATTTGCATTAAATAATATCTGTCCTCACATGCAAGCACCTTTATCAGAAGGGTGGGTCTGTCAAGAAAGAAACACAATAACTTGTCCGTTTCACGCACTCGAATTTGACGGAAACGGTCGGTTATGTAAGGAAGAGAAAGTAGATACTAAACCTCTAACTCAATCTTTAGAACTTATTATTAAAGACGATTGTATCTGGACATATGGGGGTTTTGAACCGAGATTACCCGTTCCAGATTTAATTAGTAAAATTGCTTCTGAATATGAATTAATCGGTGTTACTGGAGAGAAAAGTATTCAAGGCGATTTTTTAAGTAATATTCTCATTAACTACGACTACAATCACCTAAATGGCACTCATAAAGAGATGTTTAGAATTACATCTTGTCAGGTTAAGTCGTTTGAAGAAAAAGGTTATTCTGCCAGAGTAGAACAAGAAATAATCAGAGCAAATAATACTGTTGCAGAAATTATTAGAAATCCAGCTTTACTGGTCATACCAAAAAAAATGAATAACACCGTCGAATATTCTTTCCCTTCAACTACGGTTATATTTGGTAAATCCCCGATTCTCAGTCTGGCTGAAGTCCACATTCTCTATCCAGAAACAGAAAACAAGACCAAGACTTTTGTTTTGTTATATAGCAATTTTAAAAATCCTATTTTCGGCTCCATATTTAAAACTTCACTTTTGCCAACAATAGGTAAAATTGTAGAACAAGATTCAACTACTATTGAAAGTCTTTATCCTAGGGAAAAACCTAAAATAAGATTACTTGGTGAAGAAGTTTTGTTATACGCAGAAAAACTTTACTGCTATTGGTAAAAGCGATCGCTACGATCGTACATTTCCGATCCGCGTTTATTTTGTAATTTAATTTTCTTTGGAGTAAGTAACTATGAAACCAATTTTACCAGGCGCACCTTGGTTAATTGCCCATAAATCGATGCTGGGAGTCAATAAACCTAACAAAATTACTCTCAATGGCAAAGATTATGTATTGTGGCAAAATCAAAAAGGAGAGGTATTTGCATTAAATAATATCTGTCCTCACATGCAAGCACCTTTGTCAGAAGGGTGGGTTTGTCAAGAAAGAAACACAATAACTTGTCCGTTTCACGCGCTCGAATTTGACCGAAACGGTCGGTTATATAAAGAAGAGAAAGTAGATACTAAACCTCTTACCCAATCTTTAGAACTTATTGTCAAAGACGATTGTATCTGGACATATGGGGGTTTTGAACCGAGATTGCCAATTTCCGAAGATTTAATTAGTAAAATTTCTTCTGAATATGACTTCATTGGTGTCACTGAAACAAAAATTATTCGAGGAGAATTTTTGAATTTTCTTTTAACTAGTTACGATTTCAATCATCAAAAAGGACTGCATCGAGATTCTTTTGCGATCGTAGGAAATAAGATAAGTAACTTTCAAGAAAATGGTTATTATCCCTCATTAGACCAAGAATTTACGATCGCTCGTCATAGTTTAGCGGATATTATTAAATATCCAGCTGTGCTAACAATGCCTAAAATCCTTAAACTGAGACTCGAATATTGTTTTCCTTCAGTTACAGTTGTCTTTGGAAAATTATCGATCGGCAATCTAGTTCAAGTTTTTCTTGTTTATCCAGAAAATGAACACCAAAGCAAAGCTTTTGCTATTCTCTTTGCTAACTTTAAATATGGAATGACCAAGTTTTTACTTAAAGATTCTTTGCTCAAAGCGACAGAAAAAATTATCGAACAAGATACAAATATAATTGAAAATTCATATCCTAGAGAAAAACCCAAAATAAGATTGCCTAATGAAGAAATAATGTTTTATGCAGAAAAACTTTACCGCGAGTGGTAATACAAATAGCTGCTTAGGTTGAGTTGAGAAGAGAAAAAAAGCGATCGCTAATCATAGTTTAGTTAATACTAAATACTGTGTTTTACCAACCACTCAATAATATACCTATAAATAAAGAGGGTTGTACAGCAGTCAAAAGAAGTCTAGTCACTTGAGCATTTTATTTCGGCTGACATTTTGTACGCTTTGCTAAAAAACAATATTAATCTCTCGAAAGTATGAGAAAATTCTTTTGAAACAAAATTTTGCTTCAATTCGATTAACTCGTGAACCAGTGCATTTGACTTTTCTGGTGAAATTATAGGGCCATTATAAAATTCATCAAATAACCAAGTAAGCGCGGGGTAAGAAGGATTATCATGTGCTGTTTGAAGTATAATTTCTTCATGAAGATCTATTTTCTCGCGTACATTATCTAAGTACATATCAAACGCCATCCGCCTTACTCTACCTAATATATTTACACAAAGTCTGGCTGCTTACACTCAGCAAAAGCTCCCATGACCGACAACATCAAAGTTGCGTCGGTGCGTCTTCGTTGGTAAAGGTCAGCCTTTCTTTACAGAAAATTACTTTGACACCTTTAATGATAAAGCTCCTAACGATTTTTCTTAAATCTCCCAGGTTACGCGCCAATGAGTTTTAATGTGTATCGGATTGACTCGGTTGGAGTTTACCTTAACAACGATCGCCAGACAAACAAAAAAGCAGTATTATGTCAGTTCAACGGGAAAAGCTAACTTAGAAACTGTTAAAGAAATACATCCAACAGCAAGATAGTTTTACCTGCGCTCGATCGATAGAGTCTTAATTGTCCTGCGACCGAGCTATCTCTATGGTCGCAGTACTCTTGAGATCGAAATGATAGCGCGTTAACTAGATAAAGGTGAAGTCTTGTGATAAAGATAGACCAGCTGTATTTGAGACATACCCAATTAGATCCGATCCGTAGTAAATATAAGTATTGTTAGGTGAAGTGCTAAACAAGCTATAGTTACTACTACTGCCAACTAATACAATCTTGTCACCTTGCAAGCGATTGAAGTCGGTAATAGTGGCATAACCACCTCCTAGATAATGAACAGCCCTTTGAGAACCAAAATAATAACCCAAATAAAATTCGTCAGCACCAAGACCTCCTGTCAAAGTATCATATTCTGCTGTTGCTGGGAGTTCTCCTGGGTTTATAGATTTGTGACCTATTAACTGATCGTTATTGGAACCACCATCTAGCGAATCACTTCCATGCTGACCATAAAGATAGTCGTTGCCAGACCCTCCAATGACCGTATCACTGTGATTTCCACCCTGAAGATTGTCATCACCAATCCCTCCATCTAGCGAATCGCTCTGATTTCCACCAAGAAGAATATCATCGCCAGATCCGCCTTTTAAGGTGTCATTACCATCACCTCCCACAGGATTAAAATCGTTCGTTAGACCTCCATATAGCACGTCTGCGTCTGAACCTCCTATAAGAGAATCATTGCCACGTCCACCAATAAGAGTATCTTTACCACCTAAACCCTCAAGAGTGTCATTTCCCACATTACCTTCAATACGATTATTGAGATGGTTGCCATAGCCTTGATGATTAATCCCATCATCATAATTTAGAAAGCTAAGGTTTTCTAGGTTATTACCTAGTGAATAATAGCTACGATCTGTGTAAACTAGATCGATACCTTCACCAGCGTTTTCTTTGATAGTGTCGTAAGCGTCGTAATCACTACCCAAGTAGAGATAATAGGTATCGTTACCTTTGCCCCCCGCCAGGGAGTCACGACCTAATCCACCGACTAAAGTGTCATTTTTATCACCACCAATGAGGGTATCATTTCCCCCAAGACCAAGCATATACCATGGTTCCCAATAGTCAGGAAGAGGCCAAGTACGATTTGTTTTAGTTGCTTTTCCCAAATCGTTGTTTTGAGTACCTTCATACCTACGATAGTTAGCCATTTTCTTTTTTCCTTTCTAGTTCTGTTGTGTTTAGACTTGCGCCTGTTTGTTAGTTTTTTCGCATCTAAATCGAGTTATTTTACCGATTGAGAATGCCATTAAAATCAGTTACATTAGGACTATTGGATTGTAGACAAAAAGCAAATTTATTTGGGTTGCAGACAAAATTACTTTTTTTCCAAGTCCAAACTAACTAACTGACGTACAGATAGAAGAGTAAGTTAATAACTCTGCTTACTTTCTATTGATTTGTCTTACTTGTCAGGGGAACTTAAGCTATTGTTTGCAGAAGTTCACAGTGTCCTACGCTGAAGACTAGTCTTAGTAAATTGAGTTTCACAATCGATAATCTTCTATCCACACTTTGAGTTTATAAATGCTGTCAAGTTTGTACCACTCAAGATATCAACTTAAGCTCACAACTTAAGTGTCAATTGATTTTGTCCATACTTTTTCCTACTTTTTCCTACTTTTTCCTACTTTTTTCTATTTATAAACTCAAAAAAGATAGTAATAATTAAGAAAAAAGAAGATGTTAGGAAGTAATGGTAAAATACAAAAATATTCCTAATATTTTTGTTATAAATAGTCTCTAATTCATAGCTAAATTTGCCAACTTCAACTATGGGTAGCTTTCACAAACGATCGAAACGAAAGCGGGGAGTGATTCTCTCTTCCTTCGGTTGGCAGCGCTTACAAAATGCTCACCAAAACTCAGAAATTGAAGTTAATAGCGAACAACCATTAACCTTGGAATATTTGAAAAGAAACGATCGAAGAGATAGCTACTCTAGAAAAATGGATTCAGATTAACCGCTGTCGATTGGTAAGATTGTTAGGCATGGGTGGAATTGGTAAAATTGCCTTAGCAGTGAAAATAGCCCAACAGCTTCAAAACCAGTTCGAGTATGTAATTTGGTACACTCTGCGCAACGCCCCATCCCTAGAAACCCTCCTGAGCGAGTTAGTTCTCTTTCTTTCCGAGCAGCAGGAAACTGAAGCGAAGCTGGGCAAATTCTTGCCAGTGGTAGTGACGATCGAACAGTCAAACTTTGGAACCCCAGCAACGGCCAATGTCTGAAAACTTTATAAATTATGCACGGATATAAAACTCAAAATGATTTTTGATTCATACTGCTTGAAAATAGCATCAATTTATTATCAGGCGATCGCATCCTAAGCTAAACGCTACAAGCGTTATTATGCCCTTCTATATTTTTCTAACCCTCGAAAAAATGAGCGAACCGTGAGACATCATTTTACAGAAATTAATTTGGCATAATATGGGGTTTGGTTCCGAAAAACTTTTATCTAACTATCACTATCGCCCAACTACCCATTACCGCGCCCGACACATAATTTAGCCAGCGGAAGATAGTTTTAGGTAGTTTGCGTCCGCAGACTGTTACTACAAAGCTAAGAATGAACCACCAAGTCATCGAGCCACTAAATACTCCCAATACTTTGATTATTTGCACGATTAAAGATTTTGCAATTGGTCCACTACTCGCTGCAAAGCCGATGAAGGGGAGGATCGATAATGGGTTGCATATAGATAGGGACAAAGTGAGGGTGTAGCATCGCCACATGGATGTTTGACTCTTGTTTTGGTTCTTTTCTGGGTTAGTGGGTTTGCTAATCGCAGTTTTGATTGCTAAAAAAACCATTATTAGCGCTGCAACTACTTTAAAAACAAAAACATTATTATTCAATACTCCACTAAGCCACTCGGCTCCTGCGATCGCCAAAATTGTCCATACCCCATGCATAGTTGCAGCTCCAGCTCCTGCTGTTAGTCCTCCTCTTCTCCCTTGGGAGAGGCTTTTGTTAATAACTATTAATCCATTCATTCCGATCGGAGCAGCTACAGTTAATCCTAATATTGCAGCTTGAATAAACTCATTGATGTAGTTAACAACCATCTTTTAAATTTCCTTAGATAGAACCAAGAATATTCACTGCCATCACGGATTTAATCTTTGAAGTAAGGGCAGAAACACTTTTGTGAATAAGAAAATAAGAGTTTCTTTTAAAAATTCCTATCTAAAAATCCATGGGGGCAAACTCTTAATTTGGTAAAACTCTTGAAAGGCAAATTTACCCATGCCATGACTTTAGCTTTAATAGCTAGAGGAATAATGCAAAAGCATTGTGTGCTAAATTCGATTTAGCCGTGCAAAAGGATTAGCGATCTCAAATGAGCGATCGTTACCTTCAAATTCAGCAAGAATTCTAACTTTCAATATCTCAATAATATTATTGAGCAAGACCATACAACCCTAAAAAATGGCTCTCTTAATGACTATTCTTTCAATAACCGAAAAACCCTTCTCTTGAGATGATTATTGAGTAAGTTCTAAGGAAACATAAAGACGATATTCGCCACTTTAACCATAAATAATATCCTTGTTAAAGCCAACTTCTTGTCGCAATTTATAGAATAATTTGTTTGCCAATCATGAATTTAACTTCTGAAAAATAAATCAATCGACATTACAATTATTTTTGAAATAATTTTGTCAAAAATTTCCCTTGACGAGCTAAATACAAAGCAGTATTAGATATATCTAACAAACCTATTTATCCCTCACGACTATGACATTTAGGCGCAGACTTGTCTGCAAGAATTTTAGTTACTTTAATACTATCTTTATCAAGTCGTAAAATTCTTGTCAATTCTGTTTAATCATCACCTTCAAGCCTCCAGACATTCTCTTCATTCATAAATCCAACCCTTTACTCATGTCAATTTAAAATTATCTACTTATAAAATACTTTGAAAACTATATTCGATATCACATAAATCTCATATAAAATCCCATATAAAATCTCATATAAAATCTCATAGAACGAATTAAACTAGTTTTCTGTTGATAATTAAGAAAAATTAAGCTAACATTGACAGACCTAAAGTCAGGCTAGATGGAGAATAATCTAACGTGCTTTTAGCTGTTTGAGGGTTAAAGACTATTGAAATGAAGTACAATTGAGACCAGCAAAAATTAAAAAAAAATGAACTGCCATGAATCTTCCTAATGGCCCGCGCTATTCTAGATTTGTTAGGTTGCTGAAATTTATATTTAAACCTTTGGAGTACCTTGATGAAACTTACCAACGCTACGGGGATATAGTTTCAATAGAACGCAAGAACTCACCACCATTAATATATTTAGCCAATCCACAAGCAATTAATCGAATTTTTAGTGCCGATCCAGGGTTATTTGAATACGGTGGTAACGTAAGAGCTAAAAGCTTGATGACCTACTTATGGGGAAGTAACTCCCTTATGTTGCTAGATGGAGCCAGTCACCGTCAAGTAAGAAAATTATTAATGCCACCCTTTCACCACGGGAATGTAAATAAATATTCTCAACTTATTGACAATATTACCGATCGAGTTACCAATAATTGGACGCTAAATAAACCAATGCCAGTCCGTCCGAGTATCGAAGAAATTACTCTACAAGTAATTTTACAAGTAGTATTCGGACTAGAGAAAGGCGAGCGCTACGATCGATTGAAAAAACTTATTCCCTCGTTATTAAACACGGTCAGTTCTCCTGCCAGCGCTCTTTTAATCTTCTTTTCTAACTTACGAAAAGATTGGATACCCTTTAGCCCTTGGAAACGTTTTGTCAAAATCAAAGAGGAAGTCAAACAACTTATTTACGATGAAATAATCGCTCGACGAAAGAATTCGGACAACTCCGATCGTACCGATATTCTTTCTTTACTAATATCAGCCAAAGATGAAAACGGTAATGGTTTGAGCGACGATGAATTACACGACCAGTTAATGACACTGTTACTTGTCGGTTACGAAACTACTGTTTCTGGTATTTGTTGGGCTTTTTACTGGATTCATAGTTTACCCGAAGTGCGTCAGAAACTACTTGAAGAATTAAATACCGCAGACAGTAAAGATCTAGATAAAATAGCGAAACTTCCCTATCTTACTGCTGTTTGTCAAGAAAGTTTGCGTCTTTATCCAGTGGCGATCGGTGCTTCAGTGAGAACTTTTAAATATCCCACCAATATTATGGGTTACGATCTTCCCGCTGGTACGTCTTTAATAGCATCTATTTATTTAGTACATCAAAGAGAAGATTTATATCCACAACCGAAGTGTTTTATTCCCGAACGCTTTTTACAAAGACAATATACCCCTTACGAATATTTTCCTTTTGGTGGTGGTAATCGTCGCTGCGTCGGGGCTGCTTTAGCTATGTTAGAAATGAAATTGGTAATTGCTAATATTGTTTCTAATTTTGAATTGGAATTGAGTAACGAGCGTCCGATCGCACCCGTTCGTCGCGGCTTAACCATAGCACCAAGTCCCAATTTAGAGATAATTGCTACTGGTTTAAGACCTCAGAAAACTCCCGTTTTTGCCTAGCTAAACCCTATCTTTGCTACAAATGAGGATAAGGGGAAGAGAGAGAAAGTAACAAGTAACAAAAAACCCCTGACCTCTGACCTCTGACCCTTGACCAGAAAAAATAGGAAAAGTAGAAAGGGCAACAGCGCGATCGCCCAGCCGATACCTAAAGCCCAGAGGGGATATCCTTCATAGGGAATCCTGATATCTTTTGAGAACTGGGTGACTAACAAAGTAACCAAAACCATCGGAATAATATACTTAATCGAAACATTCCACCATTTCCCTACCTGCCAGTCGCTAACTTGGTTAATGTATCTTCTCAGCTTTTCCGCACCATAAATCCATCCTGCCAGGATTGTTTGGAAAATTCCCACCAACAGCAAATTATAGCTGGTCACAAAATGATCTGCGATGTCTAAAAAGTAAAGTCCAGCTCTAGTGCTATAAATAATTCCAGCGATCCAAGCAGCGAGGCACACCACCATCGAGACCTTAGCAGTTTGAAGGTGCTTATATTGGTCTAAAATGGCTGCATTCAAGGCTTCGGCAAGTGAAAAAGCGCTGTCAATTCCCAGCAAAAGCAGCATCAGGAAAAAGAGAACGCTAAAAAGCCCTGGTAAGGGCATCAAACTCAAAGCTTCAGGAAAAACGACAAACGCTAGACCAGGTCCAGAAGCTGCCAGTTCAGTTATGGGAGTGCTAGTTTTCCAAGCCATATAGCCGAGGACTGCGAAAACCACAAATCCTGCAAATAAGCTTGTCCCGCTGTTTAACAAAGCTGTTATCCACGCATCTTTAGCAATATCGTCCTCGCTTTTTTTGTAGCTCGCATAAGCGATCATAATGCCAAAGGCAAGGGATAAAGTATAGAAAATCTGGGAGAAAGCAGCCGTCCACACCTCTGGATCGAGCAAAGCGCCCCAGGTTGGTTTGAGATACATTTCCCACCCCTGGAGAAAACCAGGCAGAGTCACGGCACGTATTAGCAATACCCCCAGTAAAATTAACGGAAGCGGGACGCTGTAGAGAACTACTCTGCCCACGCTTTTAGTGCCTTGCCAGATGCAAAAATACACCAAGATCCAGACAACAAACAGAGACAAGAAAATAAACCAGTTAATGCCTCCTAAGATATTGACCCCTTCACTAATTTGCAGAACCTCCTGAAAAAAGTAGTCTTTAGCATTACCCGACCACTTCACTCCAAAAGAAGCTAGTAAGTAAATTAACGACCATGCCATAACTACTGCATAGTAAGAGACAATGATAAAAGAAGAAATCAGAGCCAAGACACCTAGACCGCTAAAACTAGGATGTAGCTTGCTATAGGAACCGATCGCTCCTTGCTGCATCTTTTGTCCCACTGCAAACTCTAGCATTAACATCGGCACCCCGACTAAAACTAAAGCGATGAGGTAAGGAACCAAAAAAGCTCCACCACCATATTTTCCAGCCAGGTAGGGAAAGCGCCACAAATTACCTAAGCCTACAGCAGAACCCAAAGCCGCTAGCAGAAAAACTGTTCTTGACGCCCAGCGTTGACGAGTCATCTTAAGTTAGTTTGAATTTATTTCTGTTATGACTGGATTTTATCGCTTCTTCTTCTAACCTCACTTACCATCCTTCATACAATTTTTTATTCTAAAGTGGGACTGTACTGCTGACGATCGCTCCCATAGTGACGATCTCCTACCTCTATTAGTTTGAAAGTAGGTCTAATCGGGGATAATTATGCTGAAACGTATTTTTTGGGTTATTATTCTTTGTCTGGCGATCGTCGCCAGCTTTCCTCAATCTAGTTCCCTCAATTAGAAGACATTACTGATGGGCGATCGCGAATCTAATTATTACGCGATTTTATTCTGAAATAAATAAAAGCAATAAAAGATTATGGAACAACGAGAAAATTATCAAAATCTGATTAATTATCTGCGAGCGACTATTGGTTTACTCGATTTAGAACCAGATTCTCAGCTAAGAAAAGATACAATTTCGATCTGCGATTATTTCGAGAATCCTACTTATATAATTGCTGTTTTTGGCCCTTTCAATCACGGTAAATCTACCCTACTTAATGCCTTACTAGGAAAAAAGACTTTACCGATCGATTTAATTCCCACTACGGGAGCAGCAATTTACGTTCGCTACGGGGAAAAATTACATACTAAAATTAACCTCACAAACGGGACGCAAATTAGTGAAGATGGAACGAAAATACTCAAACGCTATGCTATTCTTGACGACAATAGATGTATGCGTTCTGATGTTGCTTCTGTAGAAGTTTATTGTGACAATCCTTTCTTGAAAACTGGAGTAGAATTTCTCGATTTACCAGGAACAAATGACAGGGAAGCACAAGATGCTTTAGTTAAAGATAAACTTTTAACAGCAGATTTAATCGTACAAGTTTTAGACGCTCGCAAATTAATGACTTTAAACGAGCGAGAACAGCTTAGAGATTGGTTGCTCGATCGCGGTATAAAAACTGTAGTTTTTGTGGTTAATTTTGTCAATTTATTAGAACCAGAGGAGCAACAAGAAATCTACAATCGTTTGCGTTTTATCGCCGAAAGTTTCCGCGCTGAATTACCTGCTGGTATTAGTAATTTATATCGAGTTGATGCCTTACCTGCATTGAGAGCTAGACTGAAAGGAGATACTTCAGCAGCACAAATTACAGGACTAGCTGCTTTTGAATCAGCGTTGCAAAGTATTGTCTCCGCACAACAGCACGATTTATCGATTCGTTTTCCTCGCTTGCGATCGGTGGGAGAAAGAGTGTGGCAAGCAGCAGAAGCAAAACAACAGGATTTATTTGAAAAAATAGAAGCACAAAAGCAGAAAAAGCTCAAAAAAATTGAAATTCAAAAAAAAGCAGAGAAACTAATTAAACAAGGGTTGCAAAGAAGTATTTCCGAGTTTGAAAGTTGGTTGTATTTACCCAATCTTTTATCTCGCTATCAAAAAGAATTAGCTATAGCTTTAGAACAAGATGCCTTTGAGTTTTGGCAACTAGAAAATATACAGCCAGAAGTAACAAAATATCAACAAGCAATTGACGAATGGGTCACAAGAGGCTGCGAATTTTTTGAAAAGCAAAATCCAGGTCAACTTTCAATCGATTTGACTGCTACTGCTGTAGTCTCATTTCCCGAAGAGTTGCCAAAAACTAACAACAAATCAGATCGCAATCCTGACGATCGTATTGCTTCAGTAGCGATCCCAGCCGGTTTAGGTCTTGCTTTTGGAGGTCCATTGGGAGCAGTAGTGCTGGGAAGTGCTGGCTATATTCTCAATAAGACTGTCAATAAATCGACAGAAAAACAACAAGAATCAAAAATAGCAACAAATTATACTGAAATTCAATTTTCCCAAGCATATATTAAAGCATCTGAAGATTATTTGAGTAACTTCAGTGCTTCGTCTCTTACTACACTTCGGGAATACCGAGCCAAAGTAGAGTCAACAGCTTCTCCTAAAATAATAGAACAAAATTCACAATTTGGCAGTGACTACCATCAATTGCAGCTACTCAACAATATATTAAGATATTTAGAGAAAGAGATAAATTTAATAAAATATAAATTTTAAAATAAAAGTAAGTATAAAAAACAAAAAAGATTGAATATTCTAATAACAAGAGACAACTAAATGAATGCGACTCTTTTTGTAATAGAATTAGGTGAGCAAAAATATGAATAAGATTTGATGGGAACAGCTATTTGTCCGCGTTCAACTAGATCGGATTCTTACACGAGCTTTAGTTTTAAATCAGTCATGAATTTTATTTACACATTTTTTGCCCGTCTGCTCCACCCATATAATCGTCCAGCATTGGCTGGTAATCTGACTCTAATATTCTTTGCGCTACTTTACGTAGTCGTAGGTGTTATGACAGATCCTCCTGTCAACAGTGAATCGAAACGCTCCCCTGAGTCTTCACATCCAATAACGATCGAAGTAGATAAGAGCGACCGAGGCTTACATCCCATTACAGTCAAGCAAGAATTGCCAATCAATTTTCTATAAGGTAAGTATAGCTGCTAAGGCTGCGCTCGTAGTTGCGCAACAAAAGCTGCGATTCTTCTAGAGTAATGCGATTTTCCTGTAAAGCAACCTCAGTGCGACGGCGAATATTTTCTAGCAAGTCATCTGGGTCGTATTGCACGTAAGCTAAAACCTCGCTGACAGTATCCCCTTTAACTAAATGTTCGATCTCATAACCTTTGGGAGTCATCTGAATGTGAACGACATTAGTATCTCCAAAAAGATTGTGTAAACTCCCCATAGTTTCTTGATAAGCACCAACGAGGAACATTCCTAAATAGTAAGGTTCTTTTACTCCCGAACGCTGAGAATGAGAATTGTTTTCTTTCCTATCTCGATCGCCCCAATATCGAAGCGAATGTAACTCCAAAACAGATTTAACGTCACACAGGTCAATAAATCGATCGATTTTACCATCGCTATCGCAAGTGATATCAGCAAGAATTCCTCTTTGAGTGGGTTCAGAATTTAAGCGGTGAATCGGCATAATAGGAAATAGTTGCTCGATCGCCCAAGAGTCCGGTGCCGATCGAAAGACAGAAAGATTGACATAGTAGATAGAAGCCATTATCTTTTCTAGGTCTTCTAGATCGTCAGGTACGTATTCTAGATTTCTGACAATTTCTAAAATCTTACTACAACAAGCCCAGTATAGTTGCTCTGCTCTAGCACGTTCGCTCATACCGAGATAGCCAAAGCCAAACAGACTAATTGCCTCTTCTTTAAACTGAATCGCATCGTGATAAGCTTCTTGATAGTTATTTGCGTCGATGGTATGGTAAGTTTCCCAGAGGTTGCGAATAATTAAGTGTTCTTTCTCTTCTACTGGTGGGGGAGGAGTAGAAGGAACGTCACTAGTGCTGAGAACGTCAAAGATTAATACAGATTGAGTCGCAGCGATCGCTCTTCCACTTTCACTCACCAAGATTGGCGCGCTAATATTCGCCTCTTCGCAAGCTTCTTTAACCTCTGCCACAATATCATTAGCATAATTTTGCATATTGTAGTTTTTCGAGGCGTGAAAATGGCTTTTAGAACCGTCGTAGTCAACAGCCAAACCTCCACCCACATCTAAATAGTGCATAGAAGCGCCTAATTTGACCAGTTGCGCGTATATCTGGCTGGCTTCCCTGATAGCATCTTTAATAACGCTAATGGACGAAATCTGCGAACCTAGGTGGAAATGGAGCAGTTGTAGGGTATGAAGCATCCCTTTACCTTGCAAAGTATTAACTACCTTCAGAATTTCGGGAATAGTTAGACCGAATTTAGCGCGATCGCCTGTAGAATTCCCCCAACGACCAGAACCTTTACTACTTAGTTTTGCTCTTACTCCTAATACTGGCTCGATACCTAGTTTACTGCTGATATCAATTGCTAAATATAACTCTTCGATTTGCTCGATGACAATTATTGGTTTGTGTCCTACTCTAGTTGCTAATAGTGCTGTTTCTATATATTCTCGGTCTTTATTGCCGTTACAAATTAGTAGAGGTTGTAAATTGGTAGTTGTTGGGTTGAGATTTGGTTCTAAAGTTGCTAAAGCGATCGCTAATTCTGCTTTTGAACCTGTTTCTAGACCGAATTGATAGGGTTTGCCGAATTCTACCAAACTCTCAATCAAATGGCGATGTTGATTGCATTTAATTGGGAAGACTCCCTGGTAAGTACCAGGATAGTTGTATCTGGCGATCGCTCGATCGAAACAAGCGTGCAGGCGATCGAGCCTATCTGCTAAGATATCCGAGAAACGGATTAATAGAGGCAGTCCGATATTTCTTTTTCGCAAGCCTTGCACCAGTTCAAACAAATCTAGAGAAGCACCCCGATCGCCAGCAGGTGAAACCGTCACTCTACCAGCAGCATTAATAGAAAAGTAAGGTTCTCCCCATCCTTTAATTTGATATAGTTTCTCGCTATCTTCTATTTTCCAAGAATTATCCGATTTACTTGCTTGTGTTTCCCTTTCTCTAGCCGTATTTTGAGGCGATCGGTTCAATTGTTCTAATTTTTTATTTGATTGAGATTGAATATCGACTTCCATCGCTGTTGGTTAATTGTTTGTGGCTACAGCTTTTTATCTTAACTTTTTGTTGCTCGAAGTGCGATCGTTCGTGACATACTCCTACACCGAAGCGAACGAAGAGGCTTTATAAAATTTTCGAGCTATTTATCCCCTGACTTCTGACCTCTGACCCCTGACCCCTGACCTCCGACCCTGCCAAATTTTTCTAGCCAATTGAGAACGATATCGTTAAATCGATCGGGACATTCGTCGTGGGGACAGTGACCCACATTATCTAATTCAACTAGAGTAATTTGAGGATTGAGCTGAGCAAAAGGCTTAGCTAAACTTGAAGGAATCATGCGATCGCAACTACCCCAAATCAAAAGCATGGGTACTTTTAGGTTTGGCAAAACAACTTTAGCAGAAGGTGCAAACCCAGGTTTTCCTACTGCTTTACACAAAGCCGAAAATGCCCTTGCTGCTCCTTCATCTTGTGGCGGAGCTGCTAAAATTTCTACCAGTTCGTCTGTAATCGCACTCTTGTCGCAATAAGCAATTCCCGCCCAACTTCGTATTATCCCAGGTCGTCGCAACAGGAGAAATAGAGACTTAAGTAAAAGTGGAGATGCTACCATTCCCTCTATAGTTGTCACCGCAGGCTGCAACCACTTAGGAATCATTTCTTGTCGTGCGGAGACATCTGGCAAACTCAACATGACAACCCCTTTAACCATATCTGGATGGGCTGCTGCTGCTGCGATCGCTACCAAAGAACCAATAGAATTACCTACCAATACTACTGGATGGCGGATAAAAGTTTGCCAAAAATCGTACACCAGCTCGACCCAGAGGTATGTACTGTAGTTTGTTGCTGCTTTTCTAGATCCTCCAAAACCCAACAAATCTAGAGCGTAAACAGCTTGTTGCCTACTTAAAACTGGGATATTTTTGCGCCAGTGTTCGATCGAAGCTCCAAATCCGTGCAGCAGAATTAGGGGTGTTTTTGCCGATCGGGTTTCTTCCTTGGCTCTCATGTAAGTGTAGCGAACTTGCCAGCCTCGCCAAACCCAATCTCGTTGGTTTCCAATTCTTTGGTGCCAATTTCCAGCTTCAACCACAAAAAGACTCAGATTAAAAAAAATTTACACCCATCTAATTATAATGTTCTTTCTCGGAAAATCTGGCATTTATTTATTTTTTTGGCGATCCACCAAACCAATAGACCCTCAGCCTATAGCCGCAATCATTTCAGAATAAGTAAAATTAGAATCAGACATATCCTACTTTTGACTCTATTCGATAACCAGACAAATTAAATAGCTGTGAGAGATAGAAGAAGCGATCGGCGCGACATACCCAAAATAAACGAAAAAATTCGTTTTCCTCAAATTCGTGTAATTGATACGGATGGTTCGCAGCTTGGGGTTATTTCCCCCCAAGAAGCTTTAAGGGTCGCTGAAGAAAAAGACCTAGATTTAGTTTTGGTCAGTGAAACTGCCAATCCTCCCGTTTGTCGAATTATGGACTACGGCAAATATAAATTTGAACAGGAGAAAAGAGCAAGGGAAGCCAGGAAAAAGCAGCATACTGCTGACTTGAAGGAAGTAAAAATGCGCTATAAAATTGGAGACCACGACTATCAAGTTCGTGTCAAAAATGCAGAACGTTTTCTCAAGTCAGGAGATAAGGTTAAAGCTACTATTACTTTTCGAGGCAGAGAAATTCAACACAGTCATTTAGCAGAAGAAGTACTCAATCGTATGGCAAAAGATTTAGAAGAAGTAGCAGAAATACAGCAAGCGCCGAAAAAAGAAGGAAGGAACATGATGATGCTACTTGCTCCTAAAAAATAGATCCTGAACTAATCTTAAAAAAATCTTGACACAATTAGAGAGATTATAAAATTCCTCATACTTATGTGGTTTACCACCCATAGGTAAAGACAACTCTGCTCCTACAAGGAGCAGTTTCAAATTTATCTTCTTCCCGCTAGAAGACCCACGCTTTCAGCGTGCGGATGAATCGCGGGGCAGCCCTTTAATGAAATCGCGAACGACTTCAGACATAGAATAGTTTTTTGAATCAGCATAATTTTGTAGCACTTGCCATTCTTCACGTGTCAATCTAACTCTTAACATTTTTTCTCTTGCCATTGACTGTAGCTATAAATGTTGCTACAATAATTGTATTCGATTGCGACTGAGAAGTCGAATTGAAGCACCTAGATAAAGCAATACAAGATATGGGGTTCAATCCAAAAGTCTCCTTAAAAACGTTGGGGCGGCAAAATCGAGTGCGTTTGGGAGTGAGTAACATTTTTTTAGTTGCAAAAGCTTTGTATGGAGCTAAACACGTACCTTGGGTCACAGGGGAACTTACGGGCAAAACAATCTAGACGAGATATGACTGGCGTTGGTCGGTCAGCGTGCCAAACTTCTAGCAAGTCTAGAATGTATGGTCACTGCGGTGACGTAGTGGCAGAATCCCACGGTTTCACCGTGGGAGGTTCAAAGAACCGACATCAAACGGACACGTTAACCTGGCGAGGTTTCCTCACCAGTTTCATCCCGATATTTGATATGGCAAAATTCTAGTCGTTGTATAATATGGTTCATATACGGGTTTGCCCGTCCATTTAAACATTTATAGCCGTCGGGCGGACGGTATGCTGAGAAAGAGCAACTCAGTTTAAATGCCTGTGTAGGGGAATCTGGACGGGGGTAGTAACTAGCTTATAGATGCTATCTAGACCAACCCGATCTGTAAGAACCAGTAATTCAGCGCCCTTAAGCCGTTGGAGGTTCAAAAAGGACAGATAATCGATGTCCTCAGAAAACAAGGAGCGCTCTCATCTAATTATAAATATAATATTAGATGAGCCTGCAGTTGAAATTTTCGCTCGAATATCTCAATCTGTGAAAAATGCCTCCTTGCTTTTTAAGCTTCTATGGCAAATCAAATTAACCATTATTAAAGAATCAAGATTTATTGCTTTATGGCAGGAGACTATTATGAAATCCTCGGTGTTGCCCGCAACGCTGGCAAAGAAGATATCAAAAGTGCATATCGTCGCCTAGCTCGAAAGTATCATCCAGATGTAAATAAAGAGCCAGGGGCAGAAGAAAAGTTTAAAGAAATCAATAGAGCCTACGAAATACTCTCAGAACCTGAAACCCGTGCGAGATACGATCGCTTCGGAGAAGCAGGCGTTGCTGGGGGTGCTGGAGCAGGAGCAGGCTTCCAAGATTTCGGCGATATGGGCAGTTTTGCCGATATCTTTGAAACTATTTTCAGTGGTTTTGGTGGTATGGGCGGTCCCCAAACTACTTCTCGCCGTCGCAGCGCTCCAGTGCGAGGTGACGACCTGCGGCTAGATTTGAAGCTAGAATTTAGGCAAGCTGTATTTGGCGGTGAAAAAGAAATTCGCATTCCTCACTTAGAAACCTGTCAGGTTTGCAACAGCACTGGTGCTAAGCCAGGAAGTGGAGTGAAAACCTGTCCGACTTGTAAGGGTACGGGTCAAATACGCCGAGCAACTAGAACTCCTTTTGGCAGTTTTGCTCAAGTTTCTGCCTGCCCTACTTGCAACGGGGAGGGAGAAATAATTGAGGAAAAATGCGAAGCTTGCGGCGGTGTTGGTCGCAAACAAGAAACAAAAAAACTGAAAATAACTATACCAGCAGGCGTAGATAGCGGCACTCGTCTGCGAGTAGCAGGTGAAGGAGACGCAGGAATGCGAGGAGGTCCCCCAGGAGATCTCTACGTTTATTTGTTTGTCGAAGCAGACCAAGAGTTTAAGCGCGAGGGCACCAATATTAGATCGGAGATTAAAATCTCTTACTTACAAGCAATATTGGGGTCTGGCGTTAGGGTAAACACTGTAGATGGACCTGAAGAATTAACTATTCCTCCAGGAACACAACCCAATACAGTCTTAACTCTAGAAAGTAAAGGGGTACCAAAATTAGGAAATCCAGTAAGCCGAGGGGATCATTTAATTACAATTATTGTAGAAATTCCAACTCGGGTCAATGCTGAAGAACGAGAACTATTGGAAAAACTCGCTAAAATTAGAGGGGAAAGAAGTGGTAAAGGGGGAAGAGAAGGTTTTTTGGGAGGGCTCTTTAATAAGTGAACGAGCCAGTATTAACCAATCTGACCGAACCAATACCCGACGACCAGCTCGATTTAAGAGGAACTCCCTGTCCGATTAACTTCGTCCGCACGAAACTACGCCTGCAAAAAATGCCCCCAGGCTCCTTATTAGAAGTTTGGCTAGACCCAGGAGAACCAATTGAACAAGTACCTGATAGTTTAGTTATGGAAGGTTATCAACTCGAAAAAATAGAAGAACGCACTGAATACTTTGTTATTAGAGTGCGTCGTCCTGCTTGAGTTGTGAGCGATTTAATCAGCCAAACAATAAGGACAACACTTGAAGATCCTAGAGTCGTAGGGACGGTAATGGCCGTACAGGCTAATTTTTACCAAGTACGGTTAGATGAAAATGGGGCACTATCAGAAACATCTAAAAAACCTACTTCCTTACTTTGTACTCGGCGGACGCGCCTAAAAAAAATTGGCAAGAAGGTCATGGTAGGCGATCGCGTCGTGGTAGAAGAACCCCAATTCGCTGACGGACGAGGAGCGATCGCCGAAATATTACCTAGAAAAAGCGAACTGACTCGTCCCCAAGTTGCTAATGCCGATCGAATTCTACTTCTCTTCGCTCTAGAAGAACCTACTTTAGATCCCTGGCAATTGAGTAAATTTCTGGTTAAAACAGAATCAACTCACTTAGATCTTTGTCTTTGCCTCAATAAAACCGATTTAGTTTCTACTGAAAAGCAACAAAATTGGCAAAAACGTTTGAGTGAGTGGGGATATAACCCTGTATTTATTAGCGTTGCTACTGGAGACAGTATAGAACGACTTCAGAGTTGCCTGAGCGAAGGCATCACGATCGTTGCAGGACCTTCAGGAGTTGGCAAGTCGAGTTTGATTAACCAGCTAATTCCTGCTGCTAAGGTGCGGGTGGGAAAAGTATCTGGGAAACTTCAAAAAGGTCGCCACACTACTCGCCACGTAGAACTATTTGAACTTTTCGGTAGTGGCTTACTGGCAGATTCTCCTGGTTTTAATCAACCCGATCTCGATTGCGATCCGGCATCGGTTGCTTTATACTTTCCAGAAGCAAGGCAGCGATTGCAGCAGGGTAGGTGTCAATTTAGCGATTGCCTCCATCGAGAAGAGCCTAACTGCGTCGTCAGGGGAGATTGGGAACGCTATGAATATTATCTGAAATTTTTAGAAGAAGCGATCGCCAGACAGGAAGCACTCGCTCGAAAACCAGATGAAGAATCTAATCTAAAACTGAAAATTAAAAGTTCTGGAAAACTCCAGTACGAACCAAAATTAGAAAGCAAAAGGTATCGACGCACCTCCCGCAAAACTAGACAGCAAAATCTTCAGCAACTTTATGAAGAAGTAGAAG
Source organism: Prochloraceae cyanobacterium (assembly GCA_030065755.1). Lineage (GTDB taxonomy): Bacteria > Cyanobacteriota > Cyanobacteriia > Cyanobacteriales > JASJDA01 > JASJDA01. The sequence continues at coordinate 19,776 of JASJDA010000103.1, forward strand.
ATATTTAATTTACCTAGAGCCTTCTTTGTAAAATTTTGTTAAAATTTCGCCGAGTTGAGTTTATATTATGTATTGGCAGGAAATATCTGGTAGCTCCATTTTAATACCCCCCCAGCCTATTGGGATCGTACACTTTCTTGGAGGTGCTTTTGTCGCCACCTTACCAAACCTAACCTATCGCTGGTTGCTAGAACAGTTGGGTAAAAAAGGCTATGTAGTAATTGCAACACCTTTTCTCAATACCTTCGATCATACGACCATTGCTAGGGACGTTCTCAATCGCTTCGAGACGATCTTAGAACGCCTCAAAGAAAGCAAAGCTATAAGTAAGCGCTATCTACCCATCTACGGCATAGGACATAGTATGGGTTGCAAATTACACGTACTTATTGGCAGTCTTTTTGGTGTCGAACGTGCTGGCAATATTTTAATCTCTTTCAACAACTTTCCCGTCAGTCGCGCCATTCCTTTAGCAGAAGAGCTACAGCTCGATCGCGCCCTCAACCTCGAATTTAGCCCCTCACCCGCCGAAACTGACGCTCTCATTAGCCAAGATTACGAAATTCGCCGCAATCTCTTAATAAAATTTAATAATGACGAGATCGATCAGACTACTAGCTTAAATACACTCCTGCAAAAACGCTATTCAAACATGGTTTCCTTTTTAACACTCCCAGGCAACCATCTTACTCCCCTTTCTCAAGAGATTAATTGGCAAGTAGGAGAAATATTCACTCCAATAGATGCCCTCGGTCAGTGGCTAAAACAAGAATTATCCCGCGATTTAAATAACCTTCAAAAAGAAATTATTCGTTGGTTAAATCCTGTTTCAGCCATTTAATTTGGAGGGACGGGGAGTGCTGTTGGCTTTTGGCTGTTAGCTGTTAGCTATTTGTTATTCTCTATAGGATATATTTTGATTTTTTCCCTTTATTCTTGTTTATTTAATCTCAAATTTTCTGACAATTTACAACTCATAATTTTTATTTAAACAAAGAATAGTATGAATCGATCGTTTTTTATTAAATATTTGTCGAGATCGGATGAAGATTAACATCTAAAAAATCGTCAAATATCGACAAGCAATTAGTGATTAAAGCTACCACAAAAAAGAAAAATTGTTTAAGAAGATAGTGGGCTTACTTTAGCGCGATACAATAGTTTATCTCCCTGTCGATAGCCAATGTAACGAACCTTTACTAGATCTCCAGGTTCAGCAGTTCCTTCTATAAGTTGGTGCCACTGAGGATCGTAAGCAATTTCCTCCCCAACTGAAGCGATCGCTTCTACTCCCCATTTTTTTAACAGTTTTTCTACAGGTTTAACCAATGGTAGCAACCTTACTGCTGGCAGTTGAGGATTTTTCTGGGCTGCAGCTGCAGCAGTTGGCCACTGCAATAACCACGATTCCAGCTCTTGTATACTAGATGAGTGAAATTCTTGCTCCAAACTCTGTTTTTGTGTTTTTAGAAGCTGTTGCAAGCGTTGATACTCTTGCTTTAAAGACTCTACTGTTGCTGAAGAAGAATCATCTTGTCGATCGCTGGCTTGGAGGGATGGAGGTAAAAATGAACTCAGTAATTGATTTAATGGTACTTGTAGGGCCTTACTGAGTTTGAGCAGGGTTTCTATCTGCATTTTAGGCATTAATCCATTTTGCAGTCTTATTAATTGTAATTCAGAAACCCCAGAAACCCTACTTAGCTGTTTCAAACTGGAAATATCTGCTTTTTGCATCATTTGTTGCAGAAGTTCGGCGTTATGGCGGTAAGAAAATTGGTTTTTTGCCATATCTGCTGTGCTGTTCCAAATAATATGTACTGCGATTAGTCCTACTCGTTAGGTTAATTTAAGCGATGTGCTTCTGCAATACCGATCGCGGCGCTCTTCTCACTCTACACTTTATTGTCTCTTTTCCTAGGCGCTGGTGAGCTTCAAAACGATGACAACCAGAAAAACCATAATATTCTCCCTCCACTTCTAGCACTTCAATTGGCTCTCGCAAACCCTCTTCAGCAATGGATTTCATTAAAGAAGACACTTTTAGTGGATCTGTCTGTCTTGGTAGAGGTCGGCGAATTTTTGCTAGAGGAATGTTTTCAATCCTAAGCATCTTTTAATTTTTCTCCTGTATATTGGTCTTGAGTTTTATTATAACGTACTCATAACGAGTTCAATATAATTTTATAAAAATAGAGTAAAGAGGACAATAGGGAATAAATATTTTCAATAATTCTGTGATAATAAAAAAAATCCCTAATAGATTGTTAGCCTTAGGGAAACTACTCAAAAATAAACAAAACATAGATCTCGATCGACAAATTCACTTAGCGATCGAAGTACTTTTGACTACCTTTGATAAAAGATTATTAGCAATAGAGTCATTATAAAATTTTAGAAAATGAAACCTATCGCAGACAACCGTCAATTTCAGCTCCTAACAAAAAATCAAAGCAATATTTTTATGATAAAATTCGTTAAGAGCTATAATACATAGTCTGTTAACGTAAAATCGGTTTTATTAGTAGCCACGACTTAAATAAACTGGAGAAAAATCAATGATGACTGCTGAAAATACTTCAGCTAGAATAATCGAGGAATTTATAGCTTCTAAGCAAGCTGGCTTATTTCAACAATTAAAGAAGCCAAGGTATACAGGTCAACTTATCCTAACAAATGCTCAGGGAATAAAGTCTACGTTCTATCTTTACCTAGGAAGAATAGTATACGTAACTGGAGGAATTCATCCAGTAAGACGGTGGAGAAGAAATGTAGCACTTTATTTTCCAGATTTATCATTCGACGTGGCATCCTTGCAGCGCGAACTAGGCACTGTCGAACAACAAGAGTTCAACCTGTGTTGGGAGTATCAGTTGTTGTGCATTTGGCTCGAAAAAGAGAAAGTTGCACGGCCACAGGTAGATAAAATGATTCGAGCCGTAATTAGCGAAGTCTTATTCGATCTTACTCGCTCGGTAAAAGTAGCTTATCAAATTAAACAAGACAAATCTTTATCTACGTCTACCCAACTGGTATTAATAGATGCAGAGCAAGTAATTGCGGAATCTTGGAAAGTTTGGCAAGCTTGGCAAGCAGCTAAAGTAGCCGATCGCTCTCCTCATTGGGCTCCAATAATTAGAAAACCCAAGCAACTGCAATCGTCAACCTCGCCGAAAACATTCCAAGTTCTCAACAAACTCCTAGATGGAAAACATACTTTGCGGGATTTAGGAGTACAGATGAAAAGAGACGTGGTACAAGTAACCCGCTCCTTAATGCCTTATATTCAATTGGGTTTGGTAGATTTAGTAGAAATTCCCGACTTACCAGTTCCAGTAAGCCAGTCCAAGCAACCCATATCTCCTCAAGTACAGCCGCAAAGAGGAGCGAAGAAACCCTTAATCGCTTGTGTAGATGACAGCGAAATAATATGCCAAACTATGGAAAAAATTCTCACAGTCTCGGGTTATGACTTTTTAGGAGTCAGTGACGACCTGCGAGCACTAGCAGTTTTGTTGGTACGCAAACCTGATTTCATTTTCCTCGATCTAGTAATGCCTCATACCAACGGATATGAAATTTGCTCTCAACTGCGCAAACTTTCATTATTCCGCAACACGCCGATCGTAATTTTGACAGGAAAAGACGGTCTAATCGATAGAGTTCGCGCTAAAGTAGTAGGATCTACAGATTACATAACTAAACCAGTAAATGCCGAGACAGTACTCAACATACTCAGCAAACATCTCGAAATAGTATAAACTCATCGCTAAAAGAAAAAAATCAGGTATACAATACAATGTTAAAAAAAAAATAATCTTGGAAAAAAATCCCACTCAACACAATAATATTGGTCGGCAACTAGGTAAAAAAGTCTAAATTGAAAAAACAAACACTATCGCCTAGAAAAAAAACCTAAAAATAGTAAGTAGACCTCGCTTTTTTTTAGTCAATTAAGTCAAGATTAATTAATAATATGACTGTGCCGCCAGTTTAACAGATAAAGGTAGTATATTTTACTTGGAATGTTGCTTTTTAGAGGTAAAAAATTTTTATGGCTACTGCCTTAGTTGTGGAAGATTCACTAACAGAACTAAAAATTATCAGTAACTGCCTGCAGCAAATAGGAATCGATGTATTGACGGCAAAAAGTGGAGAAGAAGCTCTAGAGAAAGTTATTAGCAATCCACCAGATCTAATAGTTTTAGATGTAGTACTCCCAGGTCGCAGCGGCTATGAAGTCTGTCGCAATCTCAAAAACGATAGCAAAACCAGCAAGATCCCGATCGTACTCTGTTCTACTAAGAAAACAGAGATGGATAAATTTTGGGGCATGAGACAGGGAGCAGATGCTTACATACACAAACCACTAGATCGAGAAGAATTAGTTCGTACAGTCAAACAGCTCATCGGAGATCGAGCATAAGATAAAAAAAAGGAAAATTCAATAATGGAAGCAGATTATCTATCAGTATCGCAAACCTTATTATCAGTACAAAATCCAACTGAAGACGATCTAAATGAAAAAGAACAATTCCTTAGATTTCATTTGGTTCCCGATACAACCCTCATGCTGTCGATTACGCAGCTAACAGAAGTATTAACTATTCCTGTCGGTCAAATTATTCCCATACCTCACATGCCAGCCTGGGTAATGGGAGTTTACAATTGGCGGGGTGAAATTCTTTGGATGGTAGACCTGGGACAATTGGTAGGACTTACTCCTTGGTACGAGCAAAATATTAACTATATCAACTATAAAGCAATTGTGCTAAAAGATCGGGTAGAAAAATCTAGTGCGGCCAAAGAAGTCGGTCGAGTACTGGGATTGGTAGTTACTAGAGTAGAAGATATAGAGTGGTGTGAATCGGAATCAATTCAACCTGCACCAGATTCTATGGTCGGTTCCCAATTAGCGCCATTCTTACGAGGATACTGGTTGAAAAGCAACGGAGAAATAATTATAGTTCTTGATGGAAAAACTATTATGAATGCAATGCCCTCCCAAGACAAACAAGTAAATTAAACTCTGAAAATACCTTTAAAGCTATAAAAAGATTAAAATAACTTATATAAAACAACCGCTGCTTTGTTTTTTTTGTTAGTAAAATTTCATAGATAATAAAGTAGCAAATAAAAATTATTAAGATCAGCCGAAAATTTCACCCTCGGCGCCTATTTAGACAATAGACAACTAACTAAAAAAACAAACAGATTGAATTAGGGGTATTACATGACTCAGACTCCTGCTAAGCCTGATTCCCAAGATCGGAGCGAAAATAATATTTTACCCTCTCAAACAAAGGGAAATCCAAAAGCAGAACCAGGTAAACAGCCACCTGGAAAACCTCCATCGTCGCGAAAATCGACCAATAATTTGGTAGAAAATTCAAGTGTATGGCAAAGTATGCGCGTAAAAGCCATATCAATAGCGATCGCGATCGGAACAATTCCAGCCATGGGAATAGGATTGCTATATTATCACTTTACAGATCGGATGCAAAATTCCCTCAAACAAGAAATTAGGGAACACCAAATAGAAATAGCTAATTATTTAAGCAATAAAATTAATCTGTTTGCTCAGGAAAGAATCTTGAGACTAGAGCTAATTGCTAGCTCTCCCATTTTAGCCGATCCAAACGCGATCGCCACTGTAACCTCTCAACAAAAGCAGGCATGGCTAAACCGCTCTCTCGAAGGTGAAGGAGGATTTTATCAAAGCTTGGCTATCTTCAATCTAGAAGGTAAGTTAATATTGGAATCTAAATCTCAGTCTTCTAATTTTATCCCAGGTGACTACAAGCGATCGGAATTGTTAAAACTAGTTCGGGAAAATCCAGACGAAGCAATAATACTACAAACCACAGATTCAAATAACCATCCAATCTACATAATAGCAAAACAAATTAAACAAATAAATAGCGATCGAGCGCTGGGGATCGTAGCAGGGCAAATTGGCGCCCAGAGACTACAAGAAATCTTTCAAATCAAACGTGCCAACGGCTCAGAACAAAAATACCGAATGGTAGATGGGAACGACAAAATAGTTCTCAGCTCTCAACAAGATGAAGTAGGTACCTCGATCGGAGAAATACTTAAAAAGTCTGCTAATAAACTGCAAGAACAACAAAACGATCCAGAAAAAACAGAAAAATACTCCATTGTCGAAGAAGGAAATAAAATCATCATCAAAATCCAAGTTGAGAAGCCAGAAAAAATGGCTCAACTCGACTGGTCTTTAATTGTCAGCAACCAAATACAAAATACATTTACCTATCAGGCGCAACTGCTGAACATTCTTCTTTTAGGAACAGGAGTAGTAGCGCTTATAGTAGCGTCCATAGCCTATTATTTAGCCGATCGAGCCACCCGTCCCATTATCGCCGCAGCAGGAGCAGTAACCAAAATTGGGGAAGGACAATTAGATACCCGTTTGCCAGTTAAAGGGAAAGACGAAGTTGCGACCTTATCGGGAAATATCAACCAGATGGCAGCTCAGTTAGAAACTCTAATCGGCGAACAAGAATTTTTAGCAAAACAGTCTCGCTTGTTAACGAAAATCAGCAGTTATCCCACAACAAGCAAAGAAGATGGAGAAAATATTCTCAACCAATCCCTAGAAGGAGCAAGAGAAATACTGCAACTAGAGCGAGTGGTTATTTATTGCTTCCATCCCGACGGAAGCGGTTACATTGCCAATCAATCATTAGAAAGTGGTTGGCCAGATGCTCTCAACTACGAAATAAAAGACCCCTGCATTTCTCCAAACTTGCTGGAGGAATACTTGCAAGGAAGAGTAGTGCCAACAGCAGATGTCAAAAAAACAAATTGGCACCCCGACCACCTGCAATTAATGGAGCAATTGGAAATCAAAGCTAATTTAGTAGTGCCAGTTATTAATCAAGGAGGACTATACGGTCTGCTAATTGCTCATCACTGCGCCAATACCCACGAATGGCAGCAAAGGGAGATCGACTTTATGAAACAGTTGGCGGCGCAGTTAGGATTAGTTTTAGAGAGGGTCACATTTATTGATGAAAGAGAAGAAGAAAGCAAGCGATCGGAGGCTCTCAAAGAAATTACCCTTAAAATATCTAGTTCGTTTAACCCAGAATTAATCTTTGAAAACACAGTAAAAGACGTTCGTCAAACCCTCCAAACAGACAGAGTCCTGGTTTACACCTTTGACGAAAACTGGAGTGGCACAGTAATTGCCGAATCGGTAGCAGAGAAATGGCCTCGCGCTCTCGGGGTAGAAATTGCCGACCCCTGCTTTGCCCGAGATTTCGTTAAAAAATACAAAGAAGGTCGAGTACAAGCAACCCCAGATATCTACAAAGCTAACTTGACTAATTGTCACCTTCAGCAGCTAGAGCCATTTTCCGTTAAAGCAAATATAGTAGCGCCGATTTTAGTAGATGGGGAGCTTTTAGGATTATTGATCGGCCATCAATGTTCTAGTACCCGCAATTGGGAACAAACAGAAGTAGACTTTTTCAGCCAAATAGCAACTCAAATAGGACTGGCTTTAGAAAGAATCAATCTTCTAGAACAGCAAAAAAATGCTAAAGAACAAATAGAAAAACGAGCCTTAGAGTTACTGATGGAAGTAGATCCAGTCAGCAAAGGAGATCTGACAATTAGCGCCAGAGTAACTGAAGACGAAATAGGCACAGTAGCAGACTTCTACAACGCAACCATTGAAAACTTGCGCAAAATCGTCATTCAAGTGCAAGGAGCATCCAAAGAAGTAACCACAACCACCAACAAAAATAAAGGCTCCGTGCAAGCTCTTTCAGCAGGAGCTACCCAGCAGAGAAAAGAAATTGAGGCAGCCTTAGAACAGATTAAGCTGATGACATCTTCAATTCGAGCGGTAGCAGATAATGCCAAGCAAGCAGAATTAAGCGTACAGCAGGCGACTCAAACCGTAGAAGAAGGGGAACAAGCCATGAACCGTACGGTTGACGGGATGGTGGCAATTCGAGAAACAGTAGCAGAAACAGCCAAAAAAGTCAAGAGATTAGGAGAGTCATCCCAAAAGATTTCTAGAGTAGTAAGCTTGATTAACAGCTTTGCCGAGCAAACCAATCTCCTCGCCTTAAATGCTTCCATTGAAGCAGCTCACGCAGGAGAAGAAGGTCGAGGCTTTGCCGTAGTAGCCCACGAAGTGCGCTCCCTAGCTGCTCAATCTGCAGAAGCAACCGCAGAAATTGAAAAGCTAATAGCAGATATTCAAGCAGAAACTAACGAAGTAGTAGGAGCAATGGAAGCAGGGACATCTCAAGTAGTAAACGGAACCAAATTGGTAGACGAAACCCGATCTTCCCTCGATAAGATAGCCTCAGCCAGCTCTCAAATTAATCAGTTAGTCAAAGATATCGCTAGTGCAGCAGAAGAACAAGCTCAAACCTCCGCAGCAGTAAACCAAAGAATTGCAGAGGTAGCAGCAATTTCCAACCAAACTTCCTCCGAAGCACAGCTAGTATCCGACTGTTTTAGCCAATTGCTTTCAGTAGCTAATGCACTCCAAGACAGTGTAGGTCAGTTTAAGGTCAATTAGAATCGCTCCTATCCAAGCTAAATAAGGAATTGTTACGCTACTAAATTTATAACCAGGTCTAAGTTTATGACGAGAATTCAACCAACGAGCGATCGCCAAAATAGTCAGGAAAATAATTCAGCTAATAGAGATTCGTCTTTGAGACAAAAAAGTTCTACTAGCAATCTTTCCCACGATCGGTCGTCCTCACAAGAACAATCGAATTCACCAGACAATATAATTGACTCGTCAAAGAAAAAATCGAAAAAATTGCCAGAAGGTAGACCTCTTGGCAAGCAGTTGTTATTCTATCTTCTACCTACAGTATTAGTACCTATGGGACTTGCTGGTTTTGTAGGTTATAAAGTCATTCAAGAAAACGCTGAAAAGAGAATAAAAATGCAGTCGAGCGATCGAGCAATACTAGCTAGCAAAGTAGCTAGCGATCTGCTCGAAGAAGCATTTAAATTTCCCACAATTATAGCTAGCAACCCTTTAGTAATAGAGGCAGTTAAAACTGGAAGTCAAAAAGTTGAAGAGGAAAAACTAAACCAACGTTCAAAAGAGCAACTAGAAAATAATTATTCTCGCACCAGATTGATATCGCCCAATCAAAAACTCAACGATTATTTAAGAGCAATAGCTAAATTAAATGGAGTTCCCAAGATATTAATTACAGAGCGACACGGATTGAATATTGCTTATAATCGCACAGCAAGAAAGTTCGTTCAAACAGATGAAGATTGGTGGGTAAATGCCGACGAAAAAAGAAATTGGGTTTCTCCTCCAAATGAAAATGAATCTGTTGGAATCACCACCATCCATTTATCCCGCAAAATAACTGACCCCAGTTCGGGAGAATTTTTGGGCGTAATCAAATATTCTTTACCCACTAGCACATTTGACATACTCACTAGATATTTGATGCGCACTGGGATTAAAGATTCCCAAACTCAACAAGTTCAGCTATTTGACAGTAAGGGAGGGGACCCGATCCTTACTGTTAAAAAATCTGGTTCTTTTCACAGTTCACAAGTAACTGGGAGACCTAAAATTAATCAAATCAGCCAAGATTTAGTTAAGTTATACGAGCTAAACCTAGCTGTAGATTCTGAGAAAAAAGAAAAGAATATAAAAGATCTAGAAAATATTTGGCAAAAAGATAACCAGATAAAAGAAATAAAAATAGAGAGAATTTTAGATAACGATCGAGACTCCAAAGATAGAGGTTTAATTGCTTCATTTTTCCTAGAAAAAAGACTTTATAAAATGGCAACCGTACCAGGAACAAACTGGGTGTCGGTAGCTTCGATCGACAAAGTAGAAATAGTATCAGCAGGAAAAGAACTGATTTATATTTTTAGTTCGGCAGCATTATTGTTGGCAATATTAGCTGTAGGAATGATTTTAATTTTAGCTCGCAAATTGTCCGCTCCTTTAGGAAAATTAGCTCAGAAAGCAGAACAGATAGCAGCGGGGAATTTAGAAGTTCGAGCAGAACCAGGAGATACCAAAGAAACTCAGACCCTCGCTCAAAGTTTTAATAATTTGGTAGCACAACTCAAAAGCTTGCTACAGCAACAAGTCTCGGAAACTAAGCAGTCGAGACTGCTAGCAGAAATTAGCAGTTCTCCCACCACAAATAAACAAGATGGGCAAAACATACTCAACCTTTCCCTAGACGGAGCAAGAGAAATCTTGCAAGTAGAACGGATGGTTATTTATCGCTTATACTCTGACGGAAGCGGTTATATAGCTAACGAATCAGTAGCTGAAGATTGGCAAAACGGTCTCAACTACGAAATCAAAGACCCCTGTATTCCCCAAAACTTGTTAGAAGAATACTTGCAAGGAAGAGTAGCAGCAACTGCAGATGTCAAAAAAGCTAATTTTCATCCCGACCACCTGCAGTTAATGGAGAAATTACAAATAAAAGCCAATTTAGTAGTGCCAATTATCGATCGCGGCAAACTATACGGTCTAATAATTGCTCACCACTGCGCCAAGACCCACGAATGGCAGGAGAGGGAGATTAACTTTACAAAACAATTGGCAGGGCAATTGGGATTGATTTTAGAGCGAGTAGCATTTATCCAAGAAAGACAAGAAGAAACAGCTCGATCGGAATGCCTCAAGGAAATTACTCTCAAAATTTCAGGGGCTCTAAAAGCAGAAGATATCTTAGAAACAGCAGTAGGAGAAAGCCGCCAGCTTCTGAAAGCAGACAGAGTAGTAATAGATAGCTTTGACGGAGTTAGAAAAGGTACGGTGATTGCCGAATCGGTAGGAGAAAATTGGCCTAGAGCTTTAGGAGCTGAAATTACCGACCCAGGGTTTATTAATCAATTCGTCGAGCGATATAGAAGAGCAGAAGTAGAAGCGATAAACGATATCTATAAAGCTAATTTGAGCGAATTCCACCTCAAGCAGCTAGAACCCTTTTCCGTCAAGGCTAAATTAGTAACTCCCATACTGATGGGGGGAGAATTGCGAGGCTTTTTAATTGCCCATCAATGTTCTGGACCTCGCAAGTGGGAACAATCTAATATTGACTTCTTATCTCAAGTAGCTACTCAAGTAGGACTGGCACTAGAGAGAGCCAACCTTTTAGAACAACAAAGAGATGCCAGAGAATATCTCCAAGAAAGAGCATTAGAATTATTACGGGAAGTAGACCCTGTCAGCAAAGGAGACCTAACCATTCGCGCCAGAGTCACCGAAGATGAAATAGGAACAGTAGCATACTCCTACAACTCGACTATAGAAAGCTTGCAAAAAATTGTTAACCAAGTACAATCAGCATCGAGACAAGTCGCCACAACCACCAATAATAACCAAGCATCCGTACAAGCACTATCCACAGGCGCTCAAAAGCAAAGACGAGAAATTGAAGCAGCCAGAGAGCAAATTCAGGCTATGGCTAACTCGATCGCTGCAGTAGCAGCCAATGCCGAACAAGCAGAAACAATGGTACGACAGGCAAATGAAACAGTAGAAGCTGGCGAGGAAGCAATGAATCGCACCGTTGAAGGCATTATGGCTATTTGCGATACAGTCGCAGAAACCGCAGATAAAGTCAAGCAGTTGGGAGACTCTTCCCAGAAAATCTCCAAAGTCGTCAACTTGATCAGTCGCTTTGCCGCTCAAACCAACTTGTTAGCACTGAAAACCTCAATTGAAGCAGCCCGCGCAGGAGAACAAGGGCGAGGATTTGCCGTAATTGCAGATGAAATCCGCTCTCTAGCAGCTCAGTCCGCAGAAGCAACAGCAGAAATTAAAAAACTCATAGCCGCTATTCAAACAGAAACCAACGACGTAGTAGCAGCTATGGAAGCTGGAACTTCCCAAGTCATAAGCGGTACCAAACTAGTAGACGAAACCCGATCGTCCTTAGATAAAATAGCCCTGGTCAGCGCTCAAATAAGTCAGTTGGTTAAAGAAATCGCTACAGCAGCATTAGAACAAGCCCAAACCTCAGACACAGTCAACAAACGAATAGCAGAAGTAGCGGCCATTTCTAACCAAACCTCAGCAGAAGCGCAGCAAGTATCCCATTCTTTCAAAGAGCTACTCAAAGTAGCCGACGAACTACAAGATAGCGTCGATCGCTTTAAATTATCTCAGTAGTTAAAACTTATAGCTTATAACTTGTTGACAAAGCTATAAAGGTTATAACCTTTGTTTATTAATAGTTATTACTGGTGTCTTATTTGGTAAAAAAATGGGAATTAACTCTGACATACGCGACCAAGCCTATCAATTCTTCATAGAAGAAGTCGGCGAGTTGTTGCAGTTACTCGAATCTAATTTATTAACCCTAAAAGAAGAGCGCAGTACCGCCAAGGTTCATAACTTGATGCGCGCAGCTCACTCGATAAAAGGAGGTGCAGCAAGTGTAGGGCTAGACTCCATCACAACCCTTTCCCATCGTCTCGAAGATATATTTAAATCATTTTATAACGAAGAAGTAGAGATAGATACAGAATTAGAAACCCTTTTATTACAGGCTTATGACTGTTTAAAAGAGCCCCTGATGGGGCTTTTAGAAGCAGGAGAATTTGATGGAGAACAAGCCCTATCAAATGCTAAACCTATATTCAGTAAAATTGAAGACAGATTGGGAGACGTACTGGCTAGAGCCGACGACTATATCCCCACCTCAAAAGACCTAGGTGTAGATATAGTTGCATCTATCTTTGAAGTAGACGTAGCCGAAGGGTTAGAAAGACTGGTAAATGTAATAGCTAATCCAAGAGAATACGAAATTGCAGGGGAATTAAGAGCTCAAGCCGAAGTATTTGCTGGATTTGCCGAATTATTAAACCTGCCAGGATTTGGAGAAATCGCTCAAACAGCGATCGCCGCCCTAGAAATCCATCCCCATCGAGCCTTAGAATTGACAGAGCTAACTCTAGCCAATTTTAAGCAAGCAAGAGAAGAAGTATTGTCAGGCGATCGCGCTAGAGGAGGAAATCCTTCGGCTGAATTAGTAGCTTTTTTAGATAGCAATTTAATAAATGGTCAAACAGAAACTTTACAACAACAAAACCAACAAGAAACAATAGATGCACCATCTTTAGACGAAGTCTTTGGCGCTGCTTTTGAAGAAGCAGAGTTAGAATTGGGACAAAATACCCTAGCTTGGGGCTCGGAAGAGATGGAGATAGAAGTACCATCTTTAGATGAAGTCTTTGGCAGTGCTTTTGAAGATGAAGAGTTAGAGATCGCAGAAGAGACACTAGCTCCCTCAACCCATTCGGAAATAGAAACAGAAATTGCGACCGTTGAGAATGTAGTTGAAGAAATAGCGCAAGCCAAACCAGCCACCCAGAGCGAGCCAGAAATAGCAAATAACATACCTATTTTTGAAGCAAACAAAGCACCAGAAACAATAGAAGAAACAGTGCAATCGATCGAGCAAATATTCGCTCAATTGCCATCGATCGAAGAAAATTCCGCCCCAACAGAGCTAAAAACACCCCCTAAGAGCGATATAATTCTCCCTCCAGTCTCCACTCCAATAGCTCCAAACCCCTCTGAAACCGTCAGTTTGTCGCCAAAATCTCCAAATACTCCAGAAGAGATCGCTAAGCTCCAAGAAACCATCGAGCGATTGTCTTCGCCAAACGACAAATTGAGTATTCCAGCTCCCTTTTCCGAGACTCAGCAAGAGTCTGACCCTAACAAAACCAAAGAACAACTCCCTCAGAAACCAACTCTCAAAAAGAAAAAAATTCAAGCTCCTGCTTCTTCGTCGATAAGAGTTGACTTAAATCGATTAGAAAGAATGAATAACCTAGTGGGAGAACTAGCAATTAACCGCAATAGCCTTTCCCTGCAAAACGAACAAATACAAAAAGGCGTGCGGGAACTACTCAAGAGATTTAGTGAATTTAAAAATAAGACTGGTAAATTGCAGGAATTATCAGACAAAATGCTCGTCGACCCTGAAGGTTTGGGAAAAGAGGTACTGCTTCGCAAACACGATCGCCATAGCTCCAACGAACTCGATCGACCGACAAATACCCAAGATCCCCAAACTGATTTTGACTCCCTAGAAATGGACAACTACGGAGTTATTAATTCCGTGCTGCAAGGACTGATAGAAGAAGTAGTGCAGCTTGAAGAAGCAGTTGACGACGTTGTTTTATTCGCGAGACAGTCCAATCAAACTATTGACAAACAGCGCCAAATGCTCACCTATTTGCGAGACGAGCTGATGTGGGCGCGAATGTTACCTCTAGGAGAAATACTGAGCCGCTTTCCTAGGATTTTACGAGACTTGTCTGCCACTTATAGCAAGCAAGTCAGGTTAAAAATTAGGGGTAGTGGGGTTTTAGTAGACAAAGCAGTTCTCGAAAAACTATACGACCCGTTTTTGCACTTACTGCGAAACGCCTTCGATCACGGAATTGAATATCCACAAGAGAGACGACAACAAGGAAAACCAGAACAGGGAAAAATTGAAATTACAGCTTATCACCTGGGAAATGAGACCTTCATTGAAATCAAGGATGACGGGAAAGGTCTGGATTTAGAAAAAATAAGTCGTCGTGCTGTTGAAAGAGGATGGTTATCGGAAGAACAACTAGCCAAAACAGACAAAGCTAGTTTATTGGAGTTTATTTTCCAACCAGGATTTAGCACGGCAAACGAAGTTAGCGAACTTTCCGGACGAGGAATTGGGCTAGATGTGGTGCGCTCTCAAATTCAATTTCTCAAAGGAAATATAAGCGTCACTTCAGTGGCTGGAGTTGGCACGACCTTTACTTTACGACTGCCCTTAACCCTAACAATTTCTAAATTACTAATCTGCTTAGTTGGTTCGACATCAATAGCTTTACCTTCCGACAGTATAGAAGAAATTTTGATTCCTAAAGCCGACCAGATTAAAAAATCTGGTGCGGGAAAATTTTTGCACTGGCACAATGAAATTATTCCCACATATCGCATCAAAGAACTTTTAGAATATCGCACCCCCATATCCGAGAGCCTTCCAAGCGAGTATATATCCACAATGCCCGTACCTGAAGATTGGGCAGCTCCACTACTGCTGCTGCGTCAGGGACAAGAAATATTTGCTCTAGAAGTCGATCGCATAATTACCGAACAGGAGTTAGTAATCAAACCTTTTGGAAAAACCCTCGCACCACCAAGTTATGTCTACGGTTGTACGATTTTAGGAGATGGGAGTTTAGTAGCTGCCATCAACGGTGCTAGTTTAATTTCCTATATTTTCGGTAACGCGACAAAAGACGGACTGGATATCTCTGAGTCTCAAATTGCCAATAATTTAGAGAGTGAAAATTTGTCAGGCAATAACGCTCCTGAAATAGTTAACAAGCCTAAAATAAATACGGTGCTAGTAGTTGACGATTCTTCAGCCCTGCGACGAACTCTGGCTCTGACTTTGCAAAAAGCTGGCTATCGAGTTTTGCAAGCACAAGATGGAAAAGAAGCTTTAGAAAAGTTGCAGCAAAGTTCTAATGTAGAGTTAGTAATTTGCGATATTGAAATGCCCAATATGAATGGTTTTCAGTTTTTGAGCGAGCGCCGTAAAAAGTCTGAAATATTGCAAATACCCGTAGCTATGCTGACCTCTCGCAGCAGCGACAAACACCGTAGATTGGCCATGCAATTGGGTGCTAATGCTTACTTCTCTAAACCCTTTGTAGAACAACAATTTCTGGTAGCTATAAAAGATATTATTAGTCACAATGAACCTAAAACTATTTCTGCTTCCAGATGAATTCTCCATCCGACGAACTTAGGTCTTCTCAGACTCAAAAAGCAAAAGCATCGCAGAAATTACTGATCTTTGCTACGGGCAGTCTTTATTGTGGCTTACCAATAATA
>JASJDA010000428.1 GCA_030065755.1 Prochloraceae cyanobacterium
AAATCGCATCCAAAGCCGTCTATATCAAATTATTAATTTGGGTTTTGAACCTCGTAAATTAATCGTTTGGAGCGAAAAAAATGAAGAATATTATGGTATTTATGCCACCGACACTCAAAGTATGGGCAGGTTACAAATAATGATGGTAACTAATTTAGATGCCGTTATCGGAGGACAACCCCAACAACAATTAGCCGATCGCTACAGTGCAATTATTAAAAATGCTTTGATTCGTGCCGTTCGAGAAAGAGAATCAGCTTTTCTAATTAAGCAAAGTGTTACTAGTGGAATTTTACTGATAATAGCGATCGCCGTCAGCACTACCATACTTTTTTTTCAAAAGCGTCTAAAACAACAACAATTAAATTTACAATCAGTTGTAGAAACTACAGAAAACCTATCTTTAAGTAAGCCAGAAACAACAAAAAATCCACTAGATCGTCATAAATTAATTAGGACTTTATTACAAATTGCTCAAATTGCGATCTGGGTTGTCACACTGTCCTGGATCGCTGGTATGTTTCCTTACAGTAGGGACAAGCAATTATGGTTTTTAGCAGGGCCAGTAAAAATAATAATCTTGTGGTCTCTCGCGCCGATCGTCATTCGCTTCGCTAAATTAATTGTCGATCGAATTTTATTATCTTGGCAAAACGAACAGCAACATCTTACTAATATAGACCCGAATCGACTAGCTAAACGTTTCTCTACTTACAGTATCTTTATTCAAGGAATAGTAAATTTTATTATTATTAGCATTGCTATTTTACTAACTTTAATAATCCTACGCATTCCAATTATCCCAGTTTTAGCCAGTGCGGGAATTTTAGGCTTTGCTATCTCTTTTGGGTCTCAAACATTGGTTCGAGATATTATCAATGGAATTTTTATTATTTTTGAAGATCAGTTTGCTGTAGGAGATTACGTCGATCTCGGCAGTGGGCTCGGAATAGTGGAGAATATGACCTTAAGAGTTACCCAACTCAGAATTTATGACGGCAGTTTCACTACTATTCCTAACTCTCAAATACAAAATGCCAGAAACTATTCAAGAGATCGATCGCGAGTCAGTATTGTTATGGACATTGCTTACGAACACGATGCGACTAAAACTTTAGAAATTATTCGCGCCTGTGCCGAAAAACTAGCAAAAGATCCCGAATGGAAAGATTTAATCATCGATCCTGTAGACCTCCTTAGAGTTATTGGACTTTCTCATTCTGGGATGAGGATTATTTTTTGGATGAATGTTTTACCTGGAAAACATTTTGCCGTCGCTGGAGAATTTAGATTGCGTCTTAAAAAACTTTTAGAAGAACACGGTATCAGAATGGGCGTGCCTCAACAGAAAATTTCAGTAGAAAATAATTAACATCA
This sequence comes from Prochloraceae cyanobacterium, assembly GCA_030065755.1. Lineage (GTDB taxonomy): Bacteria > Cyanobacteriota > Cyanobacteriia > Cyanobacteriales > JASJDA01 > JASJDA01. The sequence goes on from JASJDA010000428.1 coordinate 1,378, forward strand.
GTGAACAGTTATCAGTGAACAGTTATCAGTTAAGTTTTTCTGTGGGATAAGAAGTCCCCCAACTCTATAGTTGGAACGTCTCAGTGGTGGTTTAAATCCACTACTGAGACCTGATAACCCACTTTCCGCACGTCAAAATGTAATATGTGATGATTACTAAATTAGGGCTATTTAGCGATCGCCAACTGAGTAAAATGCGATCGCTAAATAATGATTTCTTGGGTTTTGGCGATCGCAAAATAGTCAAAATTACTCCGCTTGCGATCGCCAAAATAGCCAGATATCATACTACAAAACATATGACAACTTGACGTGCGGAAAGTGGGTGATAACTGATAACTGATAACTGATAACTGATTTAATCAGATCCCGCACCATCTACCTCGGTTGCGTTACCTTACAATATATCGCCTACTCGGGTAAATTTGTTTATTAGAGTAAACCGCGTCTGAGTTTTTAGGAGTCGTCAAGTGACCAGTGTAGTTAAAGTTAGTGATGCCAATTTTGAAAGCGAAGTTTTTCAGGCGCAAAAGCCTGTTTTAGTATACTTTTGGGCTTCCTGGTGCGGCCCTTGTCGTCTGGTATCTCCTTCTATTGATTGGGTAGCTAAGACCTATGGCGATCGCTTGAAAGTAGTTAAACTAGAAGTAGATCCCAACCCAGATTCAGTGAAAGCCTGCGACGTAGAAGGATTGCCAGCCATAAGATTATTCAAAGATAACAAAATAATCCAAGGTATCGAAGGAGCGATCGGCAAACAACAAATACAAAGCCTAGTTGAAAATTATCTCAATTAGTAAATATTTATTGGTTAGTGGGAGCGTAGTAACAAACAACAAAAATGCAATTTGCTAAGCGTTTACAAGCACTGCAAACTAATGTATTTGCAGATATGGATCGAGCCAAGGCAAAAGCTAGAGCCTCTGGGAAGGTTGAGATTGTAGACCTGTCCTTAGGCTCCTCTGACTTAAGCGCCTCAGAGGAGGTAATTGCTAGTATAGAGGCCTCTTTAAGAGATTCTAGCACCCACGGCTATTTACTCTACCACGGTACTGGTGCTTTCAGAGAAGCGGTAGCTGACTGGTATAGCAAGAGATTTAGTATCCCAGTAGACCCTGAAACCGAGGTAATGCCCCTAATTGGTTCTCAAGAAGGTACTGCTCATTTACCCTTAGCACTGCTCGATCCTGGAGATTTAGCCTTGCTGCAAGATCCTGGTTATCCTTCTCATGCAGGTGGCGTTTATTTGGCCTCCGGTCAGATTTACACAATGCCACTTTTAACAGAAAATAATTATTTACCAGTATTAGAGGATATTCCCGTTTCGGTACTAGATCGAGCCAAAATGATGGTATTGAGTTATCCTCACAACCCTACTGCTGCGATCGCTCCCCTATCTTTCTTCGAGAAAGCAGTAGCTTTTTGTCGCCAGCACGATCTAGTTTTAGTCCACGATTTTCCTTATGTGGATATAGTCTTTGAAGAAAATGCGGCTCCTTCGATTTTGCAAGCCGATCGCCAAAAAGAAATCTCCATTGAGTTCTTTACTTTCTCCAAGTCTTACAATATGGGAGGTTTTCGCATAGGTTACGCCATCGGTAACTCCCAGGTCATACGCGCTTTACGACAGGTAAAAGCAGTAGTTGACTTCAATCAATACCGAGGCATATTAAACGGGGCGATCGCGGCTCTGAAAGGCTCTCAAACACCCGTAGAAAAGACTGTTAATATTTTCCGCGATCGACGGGATACTTTTGTTAAAGCTCTACATCGCATCGGTTGGCAAGTTCCCACACCAGCAGCTACTATGTACGTCTGGGCAAAACTACCAGAACCCTGGCAAAATAACTCTGTAGAATTTTGTACGGAATTAGTAGCAGCTACCGGAGTTGCTGTTTCTCCTGGAGCGGGATTTGGTAAAACTGGAGAAGGTTACGTGCGTTTTGCTTTAGTAAAAGAACCAGAAATTTTAGAAGCAGCAGCCGAAAAAATAGCAGTATTCTTAGGACGTAAGCAGAGATAATTAAAAAAAGTGTTAGGTGCTTCCTTGAGAAGTAAATCTCTTTAATCGAGCTCTTATTCTGTCTGATTTAAGCTTAGTATAGCGTTGGAGAAATTGAGAAATCCTAGACAACTCCGGCATCTTTAACCATCTCTGATATTCAGGAAAAACATATTCATTAAAGAAATTCAGCCAAAGTTGAGTGATTTTATCTTCCTGAAATTCTTGAAAACGTTTTATTCCGTTGTTTACCATCGATCGGTAAAGTTTTGGATTTGTTTTCAGCTTTTGTATCGCATCAATTATTTCATCTAGAGAATTGACAATCGCAAAATCTAATTCCGATTTCCTTAAAGCGAGAAAAGCTGATTCAGGTGTCAAGATTGCTGGAACTTCAGCACGCCATGCATTAATTAATTTACTAGCAGGTTTATTTTTATAGCGCCGATCGCTAAAACTTCGAGCCGCAACTATAGTATCTATTTCGCTATAATCTGACCATTTCTGATGCGAAAAATGCGGATGCCAATTAACTCCTAATTGTCGTAAACTATTGTTCCAATCTTCAGATAGTAGCTCTTTAGCTAAGTTAGTTCGAGTCCCCATATATGCAACATTTTCTACTAAAAATTCTCTGCTTTTTCTTCTAGAAATTAAATTAGGCTGCGGCCAATGAGGTATATAGTAAGGTTTCCAAATATGGTTTTTTCGATTGTGACAATCATCAGGATTTTGAACCACGTGCAAGTAAGCTGAGGGATGAAATTCTTTATCGCTTTTGGCACATACAACCATCAATTCTCCCGTATAAGGATGCCTATTACCTAAAAAATCACTTAACGCAAATAAGATCCCGCTCGATGGGATATGGTCTATAAATTCACAAGGAAGCCCAGCATTTTTGACTCGAACATAGGTGCTAACAATCCATGCTGTAAATCCACTCGTTTTAATCGCCAAAGCTTTCGCAAGTTCTTCGGGCTTATACTCAAACATATAATGAGTACTTCGATCTGGAGCGTAAAAGTGAATTTTCTCCATGAATATAAACGTTAAAATAAGTTTTTAAGATAACAATATTGATTATTCTATCTCAGTGTACTTTTTCCCTAGAAGTTTATTTCAATGACGAGCATTTTTACTAATCATAATTAAATTTGCAGACACCCCCCAGAACCTTCTGTTATCTTGGGTTTGATAGTTTTAGCTGCTACGAGGATAAAAAATTGCACCCAGAAAGAGCTTACTGGCTGGCTTGGTCTAAAATTTCTGGAGTAGGACCAATTCTGCTTAAACGAGTGCAGCAACATTTTAATAGTTTAGGGGAAGCGTGGTCGTCACCAGGAAAAGCTTTTTGGGAAATTGAAGGTTTTGGCAAACAAGTAATAAGTGCAGTAGAACAAGGTCGAGCGCAAATCGATCCAGAAAAACTCCTCGAACAATATACTCGCAATAACACCTATTTCTGGACCCCCGCAGATGATGACTATCCTCGCTTGTTGCAGGAAATTCCAAGTCAGCCTCCAATTCTATATTATCGAGGACACGTCGAACTCCGAGAAAATCGAGGAATTACCCCACTAGCAGCAATTGTTGGCACTCGACACCCCACAGAATACGGTTGTCGCTGGACGCGCAAAATTAGTGCTACTCTCGCTCAGCACGGGTTTACTATCGTTTCTGGAATGGCAGCAGGAATTGATGCAGAAGCACATCGAGGCTGTTTGGAAGCAGGAGGACGCACGATCGCAGTTTTGGGTACGGGTGTAGACGTAATTTATCCGAGAAGCAACCTGAAGCTCTACGAACGAATTTTACAACAGGGTTTAGTGTTAAGCGAATATCCCCCAGGGACAAAACCGGATCGGGGTAATTTTCCGGCTCGAAATCGCATTGTTGCTGGTTTGTCTCGCGCTATTTTGGTTATGGAAGCACCAACTAAATCTGGGGCTTTAATTAGCGCTCGTTATGCTAATGATTTTGGTCGCGATGTCTACGCTTTACCAGGTTCTTTAGATAATGAGCAATCCTTGGGATGTTTGGGATTGTTGAATCGAGGGGCTCACGTCATTTTGAGCGAAGGACATCTCTTAGAAATGTTGGGAGCAATACCCCAGCTAGATACTACAGAACAATTATCTCTGTTTGCTCCAGAACAACAGAAAACAATCCCAGATTTAGAACCGGAATTGGCAAAGGTTTTAGGAGCGATCGCATCTCAATCGACCTCTTTTGACATAATTGTACGAGAGACAGGCTTCGACACTAGCTCTGTTAGTGCTGCTCTTTTGCAATTAGAATTATTAGGTTTAGTTTCACAGTTGCCTGGAATGCGCTATCAAAGATGCTAAACTGAATAACTTTACAAATTAAATAATAACCCCAACATTTAGCATAAAACAAACGTTTTTTTATATAAAGATTATATGAATCGACGTTTTTATTGTGGTAGTTTTCTTAATAATATTGTTTAATAAGAATTGAAAACCTTTAAAAAAAAACATAAATATAAGTTATAGCGATTAGTTAACTAGGTAAAAACAGATTAAAAGATAGAGTTGGCAAAAAAGTAGTAAAGAAAAAGAATTTAAAAGAAAATGAAACTGAAAACTAAAACAACAGTATTAGAGAAAGCTTGTAGCAAAATAGAAGCTATTATTGAAATTATTCCCAATAGTTAGAAAAAATCTAGGCAAATATTACATCGCCATGAAAGGCATTTCAGCCTCTCCCTTAATCTTTTCTTTAGTAGGTGTGACCAACCTGGGCTGAACTACACAGCTCTCTATCCCATCAGCAAAGGCTTTTGGGAATACTTTTCGTAAAAT
>JASJDA010000104.1 GCA_030065755.1 Prochloraceae cyanobacterium
GTTATTTAGCATTGAGAAATGGAATACAGGATAATTGTACTCCTCCTTGTATTTAGAATCTAAGACCATAGCGCTAGCTTGGTCTTAGAGCTTCAATCCGATACATTTCCATGCATATCTAATAAACCAAAAGCATTAGGGAGAAAACTACCTACATCAGTTGTTTCGTTTCGATGTTCTCCGTAGTTGGCTAGCCAATAGGTAATAGTTTGACCAAAATAGAAAGGGGTAGTAGTTCCCGCACGACAGGCATATTCCCACTCAGCTTCGCTAGGCAACCTGTATTTTCGCCCTGTTTTTCTCGACAAGCGGATACAAAATTCAATCGCATCGTCCCAAGAAACGTGCTCTACAGGACGATTATCACCTGGGAATTTAGATGGATTTGCTTTGAGATAGCGATAGACTTTAGGAAGATTAGCAACTGCTCTCCACTGCGCCTGAGTTACTTCATGCTTGCCCATAAAGAAAGGCGGAACTGTCACTTTATGTTGAGGAATTTCGTTATATGTTTTGGGAGAACCCATAGTAAAAGTCCCCTTAGGAATAGCGATCAATTCTAAATCGACACCATAGCCCAAATTTTCAGTGAAATATCGAGCTTGCTTAGTAATGCGATCGATCTCTTGACCCCATGCATTTACAGTTACTACCTCAAAAATAAAATTGTTTAGTTGAGGCTGAGGTGCTTTTATAGGTGTTGGAGAATCTCCCTTGAATAAAGTTCGTCCCACAACAGCTATACCTGCTCCAATAAAACTCAAAACTCCCCATTTTAGAAAACCCCTACGGTTTATCAAACCGCCTGAAACAGGAGTTTTTTCTTCTGATGAAGGACGTGTAGTAGTGGCTTTTGGAGGAGATGTAGTAGGTTTTAAAGGAGGTGTAGGAGGTTTTGGCGAAGCGACAGGAGTTAGTGAGGGTTGAGAAATATCTCTTTGTGAAACAACTTTTGCTTCAATTTGTGCTACATCTTCATCTCTAAGTTCCAAAACGTGCTGAAATCGCTTTAATTCCTCACGAACCTCATCATTAAGAGGATACTCTTGCTGAATCGATCGAGTAAAAACCTGCTCGTACTTCTGTAATTTTTCTTGGTAGGCTTGAATCTCAGCAGTAATTCGGATTTTAATGGGGGCAATATCTTCATCCTTCAACCCTAAGTTTTGCTGTTGCTGTCGCAATTCATTGCGCTTCGTTTTAGTCAGGGGATATTGTTGCTCGATCGCGCTGGCAAATGCCTGTTCGTACTGCTGTAATTTTTCTCTGTAGGCTTCTATCTCATCACTAACGCGCCTTTTAATAGAAGCTATATCCTTATCGGTCAGTTGCCATTGCTGCTGCATCTGCTGCAAGCGATCGCGAGTAGCTTGGCTGAGGGGATATTCCTTTCGCATCACTTCAGCTAATGCCTTTTCGTACTGTATCAGGTGTTGCTTGAAGGTTTTAATTTGCGATCTAACCCGTGACTCGATCTGTTGAGTATCTTCATTCCTCAGCTCCAAAACCCTCTGAAGATTCTCTCGTAGCTTATTGAGATCGTCAACACTTGGGGCTACTTCCTGCTGAAATAGATTAGTGAAAGCTTGCTCGTATTGCTGTAACTTTTTTTTAAATTTTTGACGAGAAGATGCTAGTATCTCATCTTCGATCGCCTTTGCTTCCACCTCAGAAAGTGCCAAACGATCTCTCAGCACGTCTAAAATCTGGCGACCCACAAAAGTAACTTCGCCACGGCTAATATATCGCTCCACCTCTTTTTTATACTTTGGCTTGGGATCGCCAGGAGGAACTTTTGCCAGCCGAATAGTATATCCCTCTTTACCTGGATAAATCTCTGGCTTCATGGTCGTCGGTTTAACTTCCTGAACTTTCTCACTAGCGTAATTATGTAGTTCGCCAAGGGAGACAAAACCATCCTCATCGAGATCGGCTTCTCCAGTCTTGATGCCTTGAATCAAGTATTTAGTATATAGGGATAGTTCAGACCCTTCCTGTTCAAAAGAGTATTGGGTTGAGGTAGAAGAAGTCAGTATTGCCCATCCCTCACCACCTAGCTCTTCTCGGATGTTTACAGTACCGTCATCTTTTGCTGATAAACCTTCAGCAAACGCTCCACTAAAGCAACTGTCCAAAATTACCACTTTGCGCTTAGAACGGCTGCGGTTCATATTATCGTGGATAAAACTGGCTGGCACTGCCGAAGAACGAATTAAATCACCTCGATTGGTTTTACGAGTGTTACTGGTTGCTAAGTAAAGTCTGTTAGTTTCGTCCTTAATTCCGTGACCAGAGAAGAATAAAAGCACCAAGTCATTCTTGTGACGACGGGCAAATAATTGCTCGATCGCTTCCTCCATTCTCTGACGGTCTGGATTTTTCAGCACTGTTATGTCTTTCTGAGCAAACCCCCCCATGTCTGGATGTTGCAAAACTTCCTTTAATGCTTCGACATCTTTTACAGCAGAGGGGAGAGGGTTCAAACCAGGCTGGTACTCGCTGACTCCCACCAGTAACCCGATCTTTGTCATTGGCGCTTTGTTATCTTCTTTATCTATTAACTTTTGTCGGCATAGGTTCAGCTACAAACTCAAGCAGTATAATTTCAGATTTTATCTCAGATTTTTGGAGAAACTGAGAGATCGTTTATCAAGAAAATACTAGAAATTCTTCTGCTTTCTGCATCGCAAATTCAAACTCTTCTCGGCTACTAGCTTTAATACTGAGTTCTCTGCCATCGGGTGTCTTAACAGTCATTTCAATGGGCTTAGCACCTAAGCGATCGCCTAAAAATTTCATCAAACCCTTGATGTTCTTTGGCTTGACTTGAGCGGTTATCATTCCCACCAAAAATCCTCCCAGTGCTTTACTACCCTCTGGTGGATTTTCTCGGACGCGATCGACCTCTTCGACTTCATCCAATTCTTGCAAATAATTCAGAAGTTTTCGGGCTTCTTCCTCCCGCTCCTCTGGATCCAAGTCTGAATCTATAAAATTAATTTGTAGTTGAAGGTTGGATGGATCTATTTTCATATTTTTCGCGAGATTGATAACAGTTTAATAAAAATCTTATGCTTAAGGGATGGGCGATCGAGATAATTATAGTTGAATTTGGCTTGTGAATCACAATAGCTGAATACAGTCATTCGTACTAACGAGAAAGTGCGAACAATATAAATATAGGCGTACCGATCGCCCATCGCAAAAACACCAAATAGACAAGAATGATAAAAAAACTTTTTTTGGTAGTGAGTTTAACTCTATTGACTCCTGCAGTAATAAGCTGCAATTCCCCCAGGGAAAGTTCAACCCCTGAAAAAACAATTGAAACTGGGGTAAAAAAAGGGAATCTTTTCTTAGTAGCTAACGGAGAAGATTTTATAAGAGAGGGTTTTGTTTCCAAAGACGGTTGGCGATTAGATTTCGATCGCGTTTATGTCACCTTAGCCAATGTCACTGCTTATCAAACAGATCCGCCTTTTAACCCAGAAAAAGAGAATAAAATCCAAGCAAGCAAAAAAGTAGTTCTCCTCAATGGACCCAAAACAGTAGATTTAGCAGCAGGAGAAAAAGACGCAGAACCAATTTTAGTAGAAACTGTAGAAGCACCTGCGGGGACATATAACGCCATATCCTGGAAAGTAGTAAAAGCTACTGCAGGTGCAGCCGAAGGAAAAACCATACTCCTCGAAGGTAAAGCTAAAAAGGAGGGTCAGACGGTGAAATTTAGCCTCAGTTTCGATCGACCCTTAGAATACACTTGCGGCGAATATGTAGGGGACGATCGCAAAGGTATTCTCAAAGCAGAAAACAACGCACAACTAGAAACTACTTTCCACTTCGACCACATTTTTGGCGACGCAGACACCCCAGCAGATGACTCGTTAAATACAGATGCATTGGGGTTTGAGCCATTAGCTGCTTTAGCCTCAAATGGGTCGTTAGAAGCGGATATGGAGAGCGTAAAACAAAAACTCTCTGCTGAAAATTATCGAAAACTAGAAAAGGCGATCGTTAATTTGGGTCACGTTGGCGAAGGGCATTGTTCGACAAATAGCGAACAGTAGCCAAGAAAAATCAACGGGTGCGTTTATTGCTTGGAGTGTAAACCGTACTTACCGTATGTTAAATGAGTTGGCAAGTTTTTGTTATATTAATTTACAAAGAGAAATAAAAGTTTAAGGAAAAACAACTATGACTATTCTGATTGCCTTGTTTGTCGTCGCCTGGACTGCTGCTGCTATTTTAGGAACCCAAGCTTATTTCCGAGGCGAACAAACCAAACCAATTCACGAACGCAATTGGCGATCCGACTCTTTTGAGCAACTAGCAAAAAGCTTCACTGGTAAGGAAATTGACTACTCCGAGCGCGTTTTTGCTTATACAATAGACACCTACAATAGCCGCAACCTGGTCTAATAATTTGGCAATAAGCTCGGATTACATTGCAAAAGCTTACCAGATCTCGATAAATTAAGATTGTCTTTTTGTGGTGTGTGGGTTAGATGTGGCGATCTCTCCGAGATCCGCGGAGCGGCGCGCATCAAAACTCAGCCCCATTCCACCAAAGAAGAAATTTATTTTTTGAGAGAATGTCAACTTCTAGACAAATAGTAGCTATGGGTGGGGGAGGTTTTTCCACGGAACCCGACAACCTGCTGCTAGATGAATATATTCTGAGTTTAGCAGCAAAAAAAAGCCCCCAAGTCTGTTTTGTTCCTACAGCAAGCGGAGATTCTCCCAGATATACGGTAAAATTCTATGGTGCATTTAACAAATTACCTTGTACCCCATCTCATTTATCCTTATTTGACCCGCCAACTGCCGATCTGAAGTCTTTTATTCTAGAGAAGGACATCATTTACGTAGGAGGAGGAAACACCAAAAACTTAATTGCTTTGTGGAAAGAGTGGGGGCTAGATTCGATTTTGAAAGAAGCCTGGGAAAAGGGAATTATCTTGTGTGGTTTGAGTGCAGGTTCTATTTGTTGGTTCGATCGAGGAGTAACAGACTCTATCCCTGGTAAGTTGACCTCGTTAGAGTGTCTTGGCTTTCTTGAGGGTAGCAACTGTCCTCATTATGATGGAGAACCAGAACGAAAACCTGCTTACCACAGACTATTATCCACTGGAGAAATTAGCCCTGGATACGCTACAGACGACGGGGTGGGTCTCCATTTTGTGGGAGAAAAGCTAAAAAAAATAGTTAGTTCTCGTCCCCAAGCAAAAGCTTATAGGTTAGAAAAAATACGCGATACAGTAAAAGAAACCCCTCTAGAAACAATCTACCTGGGTGGAGACTAGTGAAGCAGAAAGGATGAAAGATAAAGGATAAAGGATGGGGCTTCATACCCTAACCTATATCGAGACTACTAATTTTTTAGTAGAGGATTTAAACCCAAAAAATTCATCATTCATCCTTCATGATTCATCCTTGTGAAAAACTTCAGGCAAAAATCGTGAAAAAGTCCAATTTTTTCTTACTTCCTTTAATTATTTTCCCAGTCTTCACTTGGTCGGGAACAGCATTTGCTCACGGTACCAAAATTGAATACCAACAGACTAGGGCAATAGAGATCGAAGCTACCTACCACGATGGCACGCCGATGAAAAATGCTCAAGTAGTCATTTATGCACCCAACGACCCCGCTACTCCTTGGATAAAAGGAATGACTGACGATCGGGGTCGCTATATTTTTATTCCTGACTATTCCCAGACAGGAAACTGGGACGTAAAAGTCCGCCAGTCGGGTCACGGTGGCATTATTACTATTCCTGTAGCTGCTTCCAGCAATGGGGATAGCAATAGTGAAATAACCTTCGATCGCGATCGAATTTTATCTCCTACTGCTGAATATACCTCAATGCAAAAGCTAGTAATGGCAGCGGTTGGGGTTTGGGGATTTGTCGGTACAGCCCTGTTTTTTTCCAAAAGAAAAGTACAACAACAACAATAAATAATGCACATTCCTGACGGTATTTTACCTGCAAGCATATCTATTAGTGGTTATGCCATTACTGGTGGGGTAACTTGGTATTCCTTGCGTAGAATTAACAAAGAGAAAAATCCTCAAGAGAAAATTCCTCAAGCATCCCTGTTAACAGCAGTTTTTTTTGTTGCTTCTTTAGTTCACATTCCTATAGTTTTTACCAGCATTCATTTGATATTGAATGGGGTGATGGGAATTATCCTCGGTTATTACGCTTTTCCAGCTATTCTGATAGGGTTATTTTTCCAGGCTGTTATGTTCGGACATGGAGGACTGTCAACTCTAGGAATAAATGCAGTAATAATGGGAATTCCGGCACTTTTTGCCCATCACTTTTTTCAGCTTAGAAAGGCGATATCGCCTAAACAGCAGATATGGACGGGAATTTGGGCTTTTATTGCAGGTGGGGGTGCTTTAGCTATGTCTGCTTCTATTTTCGCGTTTATTGTTCTTACTAATATTTCCCCCGATCTTGACGCTCAAACAGAACAAAAAGCAATTTATATTTCTTTAGCAGGCTATACAATACAAGCAATTATTGAGGGAATGTTCGCAGCTATGTTACTTTCCTATCTTCAACGAGTCAAACCGGAAATTCTGAAAAATTAATGCGATTAGCTATTGACAAATATGCCTATTTAACATCTAAAATACATCGCTGGGAACAGTCTTCTAAGCTAGTAGCCTTACTAGCTTTAATTTTTGCTTTTGCTTTCGTAAATAAGTTGGTTTTACTTCCAGCTATGATTGCAGTAACCATCGTCCTTTACACTTTATCTCGACTGCCTTTTTCTTTTCTTTTAAATAGACTGTGCTATCCTGGTTTTTTTATTGCAGCCGTGGTGATTTTTCTTCCTTTTGTGGCAGGAGATACAGTAATTTTCAGCATCGGTTGGCTGAAGATAAGGCAAGAAGGCTGTTTGTCGGTAGTGCTGATTGTAACTCGGTTTATCTGTATTTTCACGGCGAGTTTAGTTTTATTTGGCACTGCACCTTTTTTAACCAGCATTAAAGCCATGCGATCGCTCGGTTTGTCAGATACGATCGTCGATATGATGGTGCTTTCTTATCGCTATCTCGAAGAATTGGGCGAAATGCGGACAAAAATGCAAAGAGCGATGAAATTGCGAGGTTTTCAGGTGAAAATTTTTAATTTTCGCAATCTCAATACGAGGGCTCAGTTAATAGGTAGTTTATTGATACGCAGTTACGATCGCTCGAAACGAATTTATCAAGCCATGATTTTGCGCGGCTATGGCAATAAATCGGGAAAATACTCCCAAAATAGAAGCAAAAAAAACGATCGACTCAGCTCTGTTGCCTTCTGGATTACTATACTAATAGCAAGCTGTTTTATTGTGGCTGAAATTTTTTATCGTAATTAAGCACCTTAGCTCTAAGGTAAGTTCTCCAAGCTCCTCAGTTCGCCAAAATTTTGAGGAGAATATCAAGTCTAGACGATAGTTCAAATCTTATTAAAAAACTACAGCTTTTTTTCGTTTTTGAGAGTTTAGCAATACAGTACTCTTTAAAAGAGTAAAGATGTCTCTCAACTAACTCTAATGAGCTGGAAATTAGATTTATATTTCAAACTAAGTTTAATAACAATAGCTACTTTTTATCCATTTTATTTGTGTTCAGCAGAAGAAAATGACTCTAGACACTGGGATTATGGAGGTGCTTGGAATCCTACTCGTTGGAGCGAATTAAAGCCCGAATACGCTTTGTGCGAAAATGGTCGCAATCAATCACCTATTAATTTAGTTCCTTACACTGCTGAACCTATTTCAGATTCACTGGAATTTAAATATCGCTCAATTCCCGTATCTATTCTCAATAACGGCCATACTGTCCAAATAAATTTTTTACCAGGCAGTTATATACTAGTAAATGGCGAGAAATATGAACTCCAACAACTCCACTTTCATACTCCCAGCGAACATACTGTTATGGGAAAAGCATCGGCAGGAGAATTACACTTACTACATAAGAACCCAGCCGGTAAAACAGTAGTAATTTTAGTGTTCTTACGAGAAGGAAAATACAATCAGGTACTTGGAGCCCTCAGAGAATATATTCCCAAACAAGAGGGAGAAAATCAAATCAAGGGAGTTGGTCTCGATGTTAATCAATTGTTACCAACTCAGATGGATTCTTATTATTACTATAGTGGTTCTTTAACCACACCTCCTTGTACTGAAAACGTCAATTGGTACGTGATGACTACTCCGATTGAAGTTTCATCCGAGCAAATAGAACGTTTTCGCTCCTTGTATCAAGTCAATGCACGACCAATTCAACCGCTCAATGGGAGAGTGATTTATTTTAAAAAGTGACGGGATTGTCAAAATGCACGAGCGATATTTACCAAGACAAGACAATCAATTTACTGTGGCCCATAGCGGACACGATCGCAAACCAAAAGAGCTAGAAAAAATAGAAGAAACCAAAGAAGAAGCGATCGAAGAAACTGATTCATCTGAGATAATTGCACCATCTGAAACTAAAATAGAATCTTTACAAGACAACCAAAACATACGATCTAATCCTGTTTCCAATGTATCTCGACCAGAATTTATACCAATGCCTGGTTTGGGAGAGGTTATTTTTATTTTAATAATTATAATGCCATTTTTGTTATTTTCAATTAAAAGCAAACTTTATCGGTAAAATACTAACTTATAACCCTTATGTTTTTTAAGCATAATGATAAATTTGCGTCAACTACATACCTCACTAGCACCAATTATGGTGTTACCACTGCTACTAACATTGATTACAGGAGTGGTATTTCAAATAGCTGCTGTCACAGGAAATGGCAATGATTATGTATGGTTATTGGAATTGCATACAGGTAAATTTGGCGCGATCGATCTACATAAAATTTATCCTTTTCTTAATGCCGCAGGTTTATTGACTATGATAATTAGTGGCATGACAATGTGGTTCAAAAGAAGACCTCGAAGGCAAAGATAGAAGTAGTAACTTCCCTAAAAATCAGAAATTACTACTTTTATAACTAGCTATAAATCTATTTTTTATCTAGAAACTCGGACAGTATTAATGTCTACAGTTAAGTCATCTAATTGCTGCTGAACTTCAGGAGAAATAGATTCTTGATAGCGTCCTTTAAGATACTTAGCAAAGAATTTTTCCATAGCAGCAGCCACAGCGAGTCGGTTATTTTCTTTTCTGAATCCGTGTCCTTCTTCTGGAGCTAAAAGATATTCTACATCTCGTCCTAGATCGCGCAAAGCAACCACAATTTGGTCTGATTCTGCTTGTTTGACGCGGGGGTCATTAGCTCCCTGAACTACCATTAGAGGCGCTTTAATATTAGTAGCTGAAAATAGAGGAGATTGTCGGCGCAATTGTTCTTTTCCTTCGGCTGTTTCTGGATTTCCAACTCGCAATTTAAGTTGGGCTTTATAGGATTCCCAATAAGGCGGTACCGAGTTTAATAAGGTGAGAAGATTGGAAGGGCCAACATATGATACACCTGCAGCATAGAGATCGGGAGTGAATGCCAGACCTGCTAAGGTGGCGTAACCTCCATAGGAACCGCCAAAAATGCCAATTTGTTTAGGATCGGCAATACCTTCACTGATGAGATATTTTACCCCATCGGTGATATCGTGCTGCATCGCCCCAGTTCCCCACTCTTTATTCCCAGCGTTGAGAAAAGCTTTACCAAAACCTCTAGAGCCTCTGAAATTGGGCTGCAACACTGCATAACCGCGATTGGCTAGAAATTGAGCAAAAGGATCGTAACCCCAAGTATCTCTCGCCCAAGGGCCGCCGTGAGGTAAGATAACAACTGGAAGATTGCGGGCTGGAATACCTTTAGGAACGGTTAAATAAGCAGGAATTTTCAAACCATCGCGGGCAGTATAGGTAATGGGACGCATTGGTGCTAAATCTTCCCGTTTGAGTGAAGGAAGAACTTCGTATAGCTTAGTTAGTTTTTGATTTTGACGATCGAATAGATACGCCGAACCAGGATCTACGTCGCTGCTGAGAGTAACTATCATTTGTTGACCGTCAGAAGTCATCGATCGCAAACCTAATTCCCCGTCGGGTAAGTTTTTTCTGAGATAGGCTAAATCTGCGGCAAATTTTTGGTTTTTAGGATATATGCGCAGGCGATCGCCTACATAAACTGTTGCGATTAACTCTTCTGTTACCTCAGAGAAAATAGCTGTGCCAAAGTCTACTTTTTTTTCGGGATCTGAGTCGACAACCTCAACTCTTCTTGTCTGAGGATTAAATAAAACTAAGCGACTTAAATCTACGTCGTCCCCTTTATTAGTTTCCACGTACACTCGCTTTCCGTCTTTATGAAATCGATTTGGCGAGCAAGTTTCCCCGAATTTACATTGATAAACTGGCACCATTTTCTCGCCCTGAATTTGGTGGATTTCCGTTCCTCCGTCGGGTAAACTTATTACCGCTAAACGCAAGTTTCCTTGTAAATCTGCGACCCACCTAGAAACGTTACGATCGTTCTTAAATACTAGTTCTCTTTTTCCAGTGGTGAGATTTATACGGTAAACGTCGTGATATCTGGGATCGCGATCGTTCAGTCCCACAATAATAGTATTGGGAGTGTTTTCTGGTACGGCGTAGATCCGCGCTTGCACTTTTTCATAAGGCGTTAAGTCTCTTGCTTCTGGTACTTTTTGTCCTCTTGCTGGCTTGTCTGTGGGGGATACGGCATAAATGCGGAAGTTTTCATTACCTCCCTTGTCTTGACCGAATAGTATATATTTACTGTCTTTACTCCAAAAGTAACCGAACACCGGTCTAGTCTTATCTTCCGTTATCGGACGCGCTGCTTCAAATGGTTCGTCCACCCCTTTTACCCACACATTGATTACTCCATTAAGTGGTTTGCGAAAAGCTAGGTATTTGCCATCGGGGGAAAGCTGCGCGCCAGATATTTCTGGATTGCCAAAAATTAATTTGCGATCGATTAATGGAGGCAGTTGTTGTAAGTTGTTTCGATCTCGGCTTTGCTGAGGCGCTGTGCGATTGCGAATTTGTTTGATTTTTTCTATTTCGAGATCTAGTTTTGTTTCTGTGGAAATAGGTTTAAATGTTTCAGAAGATTGCACTCTAGCTGAAGTAATAGAACTAATAGCGACTATTCCTAATAAAATGCCAAAAATTTTTCTTCTCATTTTTTAAAGTTTTGTGAATTGTTTTAAGTTTGTACTTAATCTAATCTTTTATTGAGATTTTTTTCAGCTCTATGCTATTCACAGGTATTTTTTAAAAATTACCAGGGGAAGAGGGAAAGTTTATAGTTTTTGTGAAATAATTTCGGAAAGCAAGCCAGTTGAAACCATCTTCAGATTCAAAATATAGTCGATGTGACTAAAAGTTTCTTCGAGAGGACGAAGAGTAGTTTTCCAACCTATTCCATCTGTAATCCAGATGAATTTATGTCCTTGTGATGATATAAAATTAAATAAAGTTCTGTATTCTCCAGCTGTAGCTTTAAGTTTAGAGCCTCTTCCACCATAATAATTTGTCTCTATTAGATACAAGGTATCATCGTTTTTGACCGCGAAGTCGAAGCGACGACTAGATTTATCTACTTTTACACTTATACCCCATTGTGTTCTGATTTTTTCAGATGTCGCCTGCGATATTAGCAATATACTTTTTTGTTGCTGTATCTGCAACAGAAGACTTTCCACAATAGTTTCCATAGTCCTACCGCTACGGTTTTTTCTTCCGTTACTGTCTAAACCAACTTCAATACCGAGAACGTAGTCTGGTATATTCTTGATTAATTTATTTTTGAATAATTCTATTATTTTTGTTTTTTTAGTAAATTCTAATATATCAGTTATTTCTTGTTCGGTAAGTTGATTTTTGGTCTTGAAGTTGAAAACTTTGTATTTCAAGTTTCCGCTAGTATAAGAATGCAAAATTTTAAAATCTTTGTCGCGACAAGCGAGCAAAATTGGAATGATGCTAGCAACTTTTGGATATTCACGAAGTAATACTCGAAACTCTTCTTCTATGTTATCTTTACCGACTAAATAGTTCAGCAAATTAAGATTTATTTCTACATCTCTAAATTTATTGAAAACTTTATCCCAATTAACAAAGTAATCCCAGAAATATAGCGATTCGGTCAAATTATCTTGTAAGTATTGAAAGACTTCAGCTCGATCTGAACAATTTAAATATTGTTTAAAAACATGATTAAATTTCATTTTATTTTTTCTGTTATTTATAAGTCGGATAATTATTCATAATCAAAAGTTCGTTTATTTTACCTCTTTTTTGCGCATTACTATTAATATTACGACTGGCTTTGACTCTTTCAATTCGATATCGTTCATATGCAGTTTCAAAAAAATTATCCCTAGGGTCAGAATTGCTCAACATCAATTTAGCACCTTTTTTATCCAGTAAAGAGAAAAAATCTCGCAACCGTAACTGCTCTTTATCGTCAAAACTATCTTTAGAATAGGACGTAAAATTAGAAGTTTTGGTGATCGGTTTGTAAGGAGGATCGAAGTAAACAAAAGAGTTTTTGTCAACTACTTTTTCGCAATCTGTAAAGTCTCCATGATGAATGTGAGTCTTTTGCAAAACTTGAGAAACTGCCCTAAGATTGTCTCGATCGCATATTTTTGGATTTTTATATTTCCCAAAAGGTACGTTAAATTCTCCTTTGGAATTAACCCGAAACAGTCCGTTAAAACAGGTACGATTGAGAAAGATTAATTGTGCTGTTCTTTTTATCCATTCCTCTCGTACTTCCCCAAGTTTTGCATCTATTTGTTTTCCTAATAAATTAAATTCCGATCTAGTTTGATAAAAATATTCTTTTCTTTTCTCTTCGTCGAGACATACATATTGTTCCTGAATTTTAGATAAATTTTCAATTAATTCTTCTACATTTTTTTGAATAGTTTTGTAAGCTATTATCAATTCTGGATTGATATCGGAAATAAAAAATTCTTCTATTGAATAATATTGAGAGACATAGAAGAAAACCGCGCCGCTACCGACAAAAGGTTCTATATATCTCGCGATCGAACCTGTTTTCAATTCAGCAGGAAAATTAGCTTGTATTTGTTCGAGTAATTGACTTTTGCCACCCGCCCATTTTAAAAATGGTTTGACGGGTTTATTTTTATCTGACATTAAATTTTGACGGGTTTATTTTTATCTAACATTCAATAACGTAACTTATAAAAGATTGGGCCAGTTTAATGTTAAAAGAACGATCGCGTTAGCACTCCAAAATAATAAGACAATTTGCAATATAATCTTGACAAATTTATTAGGATTTGCTCCTATAAATTTTTGACCTTCCCACAATTGCCAAAGTCGAAAAGCCGTGTAAAGAGTTGCCACAATAACAACAATACTGGGAAAAAATAAACGACTGAACAGTATTTCAGTTGGTATCTGAAAGGCGATCGCCAATAAGTAGAAACCCCAAATCTTACGAGTCTGGCGATCGCCTAGAGAAAGCAACAAACCGATAAAAGGGACTACTATACCAATAACTACAGCTAGTCTCAACCAAAATTGAATGAATTGAAATTCTTGTGTAGTGTAACCTAACGATCGATTTATAGGTAATATACTCCCTTGTATTAGCCAACCAATTAGAACTATAAATATGGTGACAAATGCTATAAATAACGACGTAGTTTTCCAGTTATTTATTGTTAATTGGCTCATTTATTTCTAAAATCGATCGACTGCAAAATTACTGCTGACTAAATCTTTTGGCATTTCTGAGAAAAATTGAGATGGTGGTTTGCATTCTCGCGAACCCCAAAAGTAACGTTCTGTAGCACAGGAAATAAATAATTGTTCTTGCGCGCGAGTTACTCCTACATAACACAAACGACGTTCTTCTTCTAATGCAATGGGGTCATTTAAACTTCTAAAGTGTGGGAACAATCCTTGTTCTAAACCAACCAGAAAGACGATCGGAAATTCCAAACCTTTTGCTGAGTGTAGGGTCATTAGAGATACTTTATTATCTCCTTCTTGCAGGTCGTCTAAATCGGAAGCAAGAGAAGCATTTGCAAGAAAACTCTCTAAACTTTTATCGTCGTTTTCTTCTTGAAAATACAGTACCGCATTATATAGTTCGTAGATGTTTGCTAAGCGATCGTCTGCTTCTTCTGTTCCTTTGTTTTTCAAGTTTTCAATATAACTGGAATCCTCCATGATTCCCTGTAAAATTTCTGCTGCGGGTTTGGTTTCCATCTGCTCTTGGTACTTTTGTATTGTTTTGGCAAATTGGTTAACTTTTTTGGCTGCGCGTCCTACTATAGTATTGACCGAGGTCGGATCGCTCACAACTTCCCACAGAGGAACCCCTAATTCTTGAGATGCGGCTATTAAACTATTAATTGTGGTTTTCCCAATACCGCGAGTAGGAGTATTGATGATGCGCAATAAACTAACACTGTCAGCAGGGTTGGCGATCGCTTTTAGATAAGCCAATGCGTCTTTAATTTCTTTGCGATCGTAAAATTTCAAACCACCGACAATAGTATAGGGAACGTTAGTTTGAATTAAAGCCTCTTCAAAGGAACGAGATTGTGCATTAGTACGATAGAGAATAGCAAAACTTCCCCAATTTAATTCTGGGTTTTGTCGCTTCAGTTGAGTTATTTGACCGATCGCAAAGTCTGCTTCGTCTCTTTCGTCGTCAGCTTTGTAACAATATATTGGATCTCCCAAACCTCTCGTTGGTTTCAGTATTTTATCTATGCGTTGGCTGTTGTTTTCTATTAACTTGTTAGCCAGTTCCAGTATATTTTCCCTAGAACGATAATTTTCTTCTAGTTTTACCATTGTGCGACTGTCGTCGTCTGGTAAACCGTCGCCAAAGTCTGACTGAAAATCTAATAAAATAGTAAAATCAGCCATTCTAAAACTATATATGGACTGATCTACATCTCCAACGACAAAAACCGATCTATCTTGCCAATTCCACTCGCTTTTTCTGTTTTCTCCATTAGTAGTTAAGAGGCTAATCAGATCGTATTGAATGCGGTTAGTATCTTGATATTCATCGACTAAAATGTGACGAAATTGACTGTGCCAATAACCTAAAAGCGATTCATTTTGCTGCAATAATCTTACTGGCACTAAAATGAGGTCGTCAAAATCTAGTCCGTTGTTTGCTGCTAGTTGTGTTTGATATTCTTGGTATACTTCTGCGATTACTC
This sequence comes from Prochloraceae cyanobacterium, assembly GCA_030065755.1. Classification (GTDB taxonomy): domain Bacteria; phylum Cyanobacteriota; class Cyanobacteriia; order Cyanobacteriales; family JASJDA01; genus JASJDA01. The sequence continues at coordinate 15,211 of JASJDA010000104.1, forward strand.
TTCCTTTATAACCAGTCTGTTCTACCCCGTATTGTTGGGGTGACAAACCCTTATTTTTTGCGTTGCTTATGGCGTATCTGATTTTGCGAGGTTCAAATTTTTTATCGTCTAAATTCAACTGTTTGGTGGCGATATTTTTGATTAGACTTTGAACGTCAGACTCGTCAAAAATAGTAAAGTTGCGCTTCCAGGTGCGTCCTTGTTCGTCTTGATATTTATTGATATCGTAACGAAGAATGCGAGCACAAATACTGTGAAAAGTACCAATCCACAGAGGTTTTATTGTAGTTTTATAAATTTGCGATCGCAACTGTTTTTGTTCGTATTCTGGCAATAATTCGATGCGTTGCTGGTGCTTTCTCTCTGCCAATTCAGCCGCGAATATCTTCTCTATTCGCTCTTTCATCTCCCGTGCAGCTTTGTTAGTAAAAGTCACCGCCAAAATATGTTGTGGATCTACTTTATGGTGGCGAATCAGGTTAGCTATTCTGTACGTCAAGGCTCTAGTTTTTCCCGAACCAGCACCGGCTACTACTAACAATGGTCCGCAAAAATGTTCTACAGCTTGGCGTTGGGATGGGTTGAGATGACTTAACAAGTCGGTGGTTGCACTCATGGATCGCACTATTTGGGAGGCAGCTAGGGATTTTTTTTGTTATATTTTATCCCAATAGATAAGCTTATCACGCGATCGACTTATTTCTAGCAACGATCGTTAATTATTAATAATTATTAATTAGATTCTAGGCTAACTGTTACAGATATTTTTCTCTCCAAAGTTATTTCTTCTGACGTGTTAGTATTTTTAATCTTCATTGTGCTGTCAGAATTAACTGACATCGTAGAGTTAATAGGCATAATTTTATTTAAATCTATTTTAATTTTGCCGCGACCGTTTCCATTTAAAGACACAATTTCCATTTCTGTTCCCGCAGGCATTTGGGGCATATTGATTTTTTGTGAACCTCCATTTTGCTCTACGTTCACTGCTAAGGTAATAGTATTATTTTTTCTCTCAATCAGCTCGTAGGTTTCTGTTTGCCTAATATTTATACCATCTAGTTTACTGTTATTAATAATTTGCCATTCCGCGCCAATTCCAACTGCTTCTGTGGGAAGTGGCAAAAATATTTCTTTAAAGGACTTCAATGTTTGTTCTAGTATTTGTTTAGTATCTGGTTCGATATTTTCAGGTATATCGGATTTTACTTCTTTGACATTGCCTCGATAGTCACTAACGATTGTACCTTTGAATCCTTCTATTTTTTTGAAATAAGAACGCATTTGTTCTACCTGTTCTGGTTTAGTATTAGGAGTCGCTATTACCTCAGTATTGGTATAAACAAAATCGGCATGAAAATCGCCATTATCATCTACTTTAATAACTTGCACGTCCACGTTCGTTTTGCTTTTTGGACTATTTAACTGAGGAGTGCTTTGTCCACCTACAGATACGATCGCGTTCATATCCACAGTCATTGTGGTTGTTTGCTTAGCACGTGGAATTGGCTTGAGACGAAGTTTTTGTCTGGGTTGTTTTCCAGTTTGAACTACTCTTAATTGAGTAGCTGGAGTTTGAGAAATTTTGAAATTCGCACCGCTACGCGGATCTCGGAGAGATCGCTCGATCTGAGTAGTTTGAAGTGAATTTTGAGCAATTACAGGTGTAGAGGAAGGAGTAGCCCCTATTGCAGCAAGGGTAAACACCAAAGAGTTGAATAAAACAATTTTTTTCATTTGTTATTTTTACCCGCGATCTCATCTTTGCCATTATATTCTTTTAAACTCCCTCACCCACTCCCCCCCTCACCCACTCTCCCCCTCACCCACTCTCCAAACCGAGAATGATACAAACAGTAACGGGTTTCTTTATCGCCTTTTATTTCCTGTAGAAACTCAAACCAATTATCCAATACTTCCTGAATATCGAATACATCCTCATTGGTTATCTGGGTAATTTCCCTCAGTGAAACCCCTTCTTTTTCAGCAGAAACCAAAACCCGCAATACTGATAATTCTACGTCTGACAAACCCTCACCTTTCATTTTCTGCCAATGTTCGGAAAAAGATCGATCGTCGTCCCAGTTTTTTACATCGTATTCGGATAGATCCAGAATTTGTGAAGGAGTTTCAATTAATAAACCAGATTGTTCTTTTTTGAAAGGACGACGGGTGAGAATAAAATAGGTGCGATCGGGTAGATATCTGGGAAGATAAAACAAGTTTGTACCTGGGGGTCGATCGCTGGGGTTAATTGCGTCTAAAGCATCTATAGCAATAATTAGGGGTTGTCTTGGTTTTCTGTCGTCGCTTATTTTTTGCAGTAATAAGGAGAGAAACCAACTTCCTTCTGTTGCATTTTCAGCAATTTCCCTCTCTGTCCATTCCCCATTTTCTATTTTCGCAGTTAATTGGGTACAAATGTATTTGAGAAATTCCTCAGTAGAATTTTTTCCCGCTACTTGGGCATTGTAATAAATAACATCAGGATTATCTTTGGCATATTTAGCGAGAATAGTACTTTTACCGCTACCAGGAGAACCGACAATAATGAAATAACCCCGCTTATTATTGTGCAGGAAGTTGTCTATAGCATTGAAGACAAATTCGCAGTTAGTGAAATTGGCGCTTTTTTCCTCTATTATTGTTTGGAATTGGGAATCTAATGGAACTGAGGTTTTCATGACTCTACCTCATCGCATTTTAATCGCAAAAAATGAACCTTTCCAGATCGGTCTCCTGCGATTATTGTTCCACCATCAGAGGTAATAGCACAACAATCTATACTATTTTCACCTCTAAAAGTAATAATTTCTTCTCCTGATGCTATATCCCATATTTTTATGGTGTTGTCCCTAGATCCAGAAACCACATATCGATCGTCTTGGCTTATGGCGATTGCAAAAACCAAGTCAAAATGACCAGTAAGAGTGCGAATTTCTTCTCCTGTTTCTCTTTTCCATACTTTTATGGTTTTGTCCTTAGATCCAGAAACCACATATCGATCGTCGTGGCTTATGGCGATCGCAAAAACCCAGTCAGAATGACCAGTAAGAGTGCGAATTTCTTGTCCTGTTGCTATATCCCATACTTTTATGGTGTTGTCCCCAGATCCAGAAACCACATATTTATCCTTGTGGCTTATGGCGATCGCAAAAACCGAGTGAGAATGACCAGAAAGGGTGCGAATTTTTTCTCCTGTTTCTTTTTTCCATATTTTTATGGTGTTGTCATCAGATCCAGAAACCACATATTTATCCTTGTGGCTTATGGCGATCGCAAAAACCCGGTCAGAATGACCAGTAAGAGTGCGAATTTTTTCTCCTGTTGCTATATCCCATACTTTTATGGTTTTGTCCTTAGATCCAGAAACCACATATTGATCGTCGTGGCTTATGGCGATCGCATTAACCGAGTCAGAATGACCAGAAAGGGTGCGAATTTCTTCTCCTGTTTTTCTTTTCCATATTTTTATGGTGTTGTCCCAAGATCCAGAAACCACATATTTATCCTTGTGGCTAATGGCGATCGCATTAACCGAGTCAGAATGACCAGAAAGGGTGCGAATTTCTTCTCCTATTGCTAATGACCATACTTTTATGGTGTTGTCGTTAGATCCAGAAACCACATATCGATCGTCGTGGCTAATGGCGATCGCAAAAACCGAGTCAGAATGACCAGAAAGGGTGCGAATTTCTTCTCCTGTTGCTAATGACCATATTTTTATGGTGTTGTCCTTAGATCCAGAAACCACATATCGATCCTTGTGACTAATGGCGATCGCCAAAACCCAGTCAGAATGACCAGAAAGGGTGCAAATTTCTTCTCCTGTTGCTATATCCCATACTTTTATGGTGTTGTCTCTAGATCCAGAAACCACATATTGATCGTCGTGGCTTATGGCGATCGCATCAACCGAGTCTGTATGACCAGAAAGGGTGCAAATTTCTTCTCCTGGTGCTATTATTGAGCATACTTTTATGGTGTTGTCCCTAAATCCAGAAACCACATATTTATCATCCTCGTGGCTTATGGCGATATCCTCAACCCTGCTAATGGCGATCCCATTAACCCGGTCTATATGATCAGAAAGGGTGCAAATTTCTTCTCCTGTTGCTAATAACCATACTTCTACGGTGTAATCCGATGCAGAAAACACACATGTATCGTCGTGGCTTATGGCGATCGTAAAAACCCAGTAAGAATAACCAGAAAGGGTGCGAATTTCTTCTCCTGTTGCTAATAACCATACTTTTATGGTTTTGTCAGAAGATACAGAAACCACATATTGATCGTCGTGGCTTATGGCGATCGCATTAACCGAGTCTGTATGACCAGAAAGGGTGCGAATTTCTTGTCCTGTTGCTATATCCCATACTTTTATGGTTTTGTCCTTAGATCCAGAAACCACATATTGATCGTCGTGGCTAATGGCGATCGCATTAACCGAGTCTGTATGACCTGTAAGGGTGCCAATTAACCCATTCCCAGGAGGAGTTAAGCTAGGTGTCAGAGGAAGCAAGCATTGAATTTCGGTTTGGGATATTTTTTGTAGTAATTGTTGAATTTTTGTTTGTTTTTTAAAGAGTAATAAACGTCCTGTTAATTGTCCTGCTAGTTGTTTTGTATCTCGATCTAAAATATGTGCTGAAAGTTGCAAAGCTTGTTTGATTAATTTTAAATCTTCCAGAGTTTCACTATTGTATTCTGGACGATCTGATAATTCAGCATTTTCAATTAACTCGTAATCTTCAATGAGCGATCGCACCCCAAATTTAGGGTGATTAATCTTTGCTTCGATAAAATCATAATCACTCAACGAAGAACATAACTTATTAACTCGACCAGATTCTAACCGCAAACGAGTAACTTCACCCAAAAAATGCTCTATTTCTTCTGGTGAATTTTCTGCTAACCAAGTACGAACACTACTCATGACTCAAATTTTTATGGCATATTATCATCAATTTCACCACTAATATCGGGTAAACTCACCCCAGCAGCTTCTACAATATCCCGACGATGCAAAAAATCTCGGAAACTTTCGTGATAAAATCTGTAACGTGGTGGGTCATAGGTTTCCTGTTTCTGTAAAAATTGCGTCCAACCATCAATAACTTCCTGCACAGTCAATTCATTTTGCTTAGAATATTTAGCAATTATTAAACGGGAAGCAGCGCTACGTAAAGCACACATTACATAAACAATTTTGATTTTATTTTTCGGTAAAGGCTTAGTTGTCATGCCCATTATTTGCCAGTGGCTTTCATAATATCCTTGTAAACCATCAGGTAATTCATCCAGATGTTTATCGTTATAAAAACCATCAGCTATTGCTGGCAAAACACACCGCAAATACATAAAATTATTCTCGCTTTTTACAGCAATTCTTACCACAAAATCATCTTTATATTTATCTTGTTGTTTTTTAATCCACTGATTCACACCTTGTTTATATTTCTCATCTTTCAATAATTGTAGAATATATTCTTTCACATCTCGATTGCTTTTAGTTTGTTGAGATTCTTCCCTTAAATCTAATACATCGGTAGGTATCCCAGGAGAAACATTCAATCTTTTCTCACTTTCTTCATAGGGTCTTCTCGTCAAGACAAAGTAAACTTTTTCAGGAAGATTCATCGGTAAATATAAAAGATTTCCACTTCCCTCTTGGTCAACTTCATCTAAAGCATCGACAACAATAATTAAAGGTTTCTCAGCGGATATGCGATCGCCAACTTTAGTCAGCAAAGTTGATAGATCGGCATCCGCTGCGTTTTGTAAATCATAGCGATTTATCAACTGTTGGCGAACTTTTTTTAAAAACAATTGAGGAGTATTTTTTCCCTCAGCACGAATATTAAAAAAGCAAATAGTCCCAGGATTATCTAATACGTATTTAGCAGCAATGGCACTTTTTCCCATTCCCGCATCTCCGACAATAGTAAAGTAGCCTTTGGAGTTATTATCGATAAATTCTTGTATAGCATCAAAAACAAATTGACGACCGCAAAATAATTCTGTTTTTTCTTTAATTAACGGTTTAAATTCTTCTGCATAAGGAGATACAATTTTAGGGATTATCCCGATTGTTTCCTTCAGCTTAGCATCAACTTCAGCAGGATTAGAAAGCTGATTTACACTTTCCAAAATCTCCCGAAAGTTTTTGCCCTGCATAACTTCAGCAGGTGTCTGCGTTAATCTGGCGACATTCGTAAATACTCGCTCAAATTCTTTAAGATAAGGACTAATATGTTCTTTAATATTTTGCTTTGCTTGTAAACCTAATTCTCGAACTATCTCGTCACCAATCCTGGTAGATTCAATAGAATATAAAACTTTATCTACAAAGGCATCAGTATCATCTAAACTAAAACTACGCCAAAAATGCACCTTAATATCTCTTTGACGAAAAAGTTTGAGAATAGGCTCAGGCTTGTCAATTCCATATTCTACTAAAGAATAAGCATAAACTCCATCAAAATCTTTGGGAGGATGTGCTGGATCTAAATTTAAGTTTTTTAAAACTTGGATGACAATCTCATTCCGTTGTGCTTTATCAATAATTTTGGGAACAGCACAAGGCAAAATTTTAGTAATAACTGTTACAGGATGGAGATTCATTTGCTAGTATTAAGAACAAAAATTTACACTTTGGACGATCGCTCATTAGAACCTTTAATCGAATATTTTAAATAAAAAGGTTAAAAATTTCAAATTTTCATCAACAAAATATCGCGATCGTCATAAAAGATTTGCGATCGGACGAAAAAAAATCCTCCCCTAACCCCCCCTCCGAATTTCGGGGAGAATCAAAGAGTGGATTCTTTAACCTTTTTCCCGATCGCCCCAAAAAGTAAAATTGCGATCCTTGTTAGCGAGAAAAAAAATTAAGACTACTTACATTGTTTCAGGGTGAGGTAAAACCCCTGACCTCTGACCTTAAATCATTGCCAAACGTAAATTAGAACAAACAAAATAATCCAAATTACATCAACGAAATGCCAAAATAATGATGTTGCATTAACACCAAAGTGACCCGAGTCGTAGTTACCAGGAATAAACGATCGAAACAGAATCATTATCTGCAACAAGATACCTATGAAGACGTGTAAACCGTGGAAACCCGTCAGCAGGTAAAAAGTTCCTCCAAATACACCACTAGTGAAACCAAATTCCAGATTACTCCATTCGATCGCTTGTCCCAATAAGAAATAGCTTCCCATAGCGATTGTTGCCAAAAGAAAAATGCGAAATCCTTTGAGGTTGTGGCGCTGAAGTTCTTTTTCTGCTAAATAAATTACAAAACTACTAGAAACCAAAACTATAGAGTTAATTGCTGGTTCCCTAACTTCTAATCCTGAAACACCCGCAGGTAGCCAGTCAACGGTAGTCGTTTTATAAACAATATATCCAGCAAAAAAACTCAGGAAAATAATACTTTCCGACAGCAGAAAGACAATAAAGCCGAACATACTATTCCCTTCGTGGTCGTGAGTATGTTCTTCTGCTTCGTGAAGCAAATGTTCTATACTAAGAGACTCAGTGACGATCGTATTGCTCATTTTAGTGATGTTGTTTTTCAGTAATTTCTTGTTGTTTTTGGCTGTTGCGGTATTTGCTGCGATCGAGAACTAAAGGTTCTGATTTACCATAGCCATAGGGTTCGGAAATAACGATCGGAATTTCGTCAAAATTTTCTATTGGGGGTGGGGAAGAGATTGTCCATTCCAGTCCGATCGCCCTCCAAGGGTTAGCGGGTGCTTTTTCGCCGTTTATCCAGGAACTGATTATATTGAGGATAAAGGGTAAGGTAGACATTCCCAGTAAAAAAGCACCTAAACTAGCAATAACATTCCAAAAAGTATACTCAGGGGCATAAGAAGAGACTCTACGCAACATCCCGTGTAAACCTAATGGGTGCATGGGTAAAAAGTTGAGGTTAGTACCGATGAATGTCAGCCAGAAGTGCAACTGACCTAAACCTTCGTAATACATTCGCCCTGTCATTTTCGGAAACCAGTGATATATAGCTGCATATATCCCCATGGTCACAGTTCCATAAAGGACGTAGTGAAAGTGACCGACAATGAAGTAAGTATTGTTAACGTGAATGTCAACAGGAACAGAAGCCAGCATAATGCCAGTAATACCAGCAAAGACGAACATTACCAATGCGCCTAAAGCAAATAACATTGCAGTCTTTAGGCGCAATTTGCCTCCCCAAATAGTACCAAGCCAAGCAAATAGTGCGATTCGTTGGCTAGAAATCAAGCCCCACAAGGGTTAGAAGGATTAGCCGCTAGGAATTAATGGAGAGTGCCTTAATCTCTCAGAACCTAGACAACTTAACTAGCCTGATGGTGAGCCTGGTATAAAGTTATACCTACAACTTGTGAAAGTTGAAGAAATATAACAGAAATACCTAATCTTAATAAAGAAACAAGCAAGTCCATCTCTCCAGGTGCAGGAGTAAAAGCATCGCCCCCAGGGTAGCGAACGGTCATCAATCCCTGAAGCGGGGTGAAATGTCGATATCTACCAGCCTAAAGGTAGAAACTCGGCTAGCAACCGACCATGAGCAAGCTAAAAGCTGAAAAAAACCTGAGTGTCACCATTAACCTTGTCTTAGCAGCGAAATAAGGCTGACACGCTGCGGTCAAAATAAGACCTCGGAGTGGAAAACTGTAATATTTGAGCAGTAAAAGTCAATCATGCTTTCGATGATTGATTGTACCCGTAAAACTCCTGGTGATTGAAAGGAACTCTAAAGTCGGAAACCTAGGCTAGTTAGGAACGAATTAACCTCTGGGCTTACTCTCGGTAAGGTCGAAAACGCCGAGTAGTCAACCAAGACGCAAAACTCTACTACTGTAGGTAACTCAGAGGAAAGATTGCGTAAGAAAGCAAAAGCCTGGGGTAACTCCCAAGGATAAGCAGACGTACGCACGGAAACATGAATGATAAAAGCTATCAACAGAGAGCAAAGTTACCGATGAGTAAGTCGTCACACGACCGAAAAAGTAAAATTGAATACTGGCACGATATCCCTTGGAAACGAGCGGAAAAAGTCGTATTCTCTCTCCAGAGACGGATTTATCAAGCTAGTCAACGTGGCGATGTCAAAGCTATCCGCAGACTACAAAAACTACTGCTCAGAAGCTTCTTTGCTAAGGCAATAGCGGTTAGAAGGGTAACACAGGATAATCAGGGCAAGAAAACGGCAGGGATAGACGGGATTAAATCCCTAACACCCAAACAACGTCTAGAACTGGTCTATACGCTCAAACCTTTAACTGGGAAAGCTAAATCTGTACGTAGAGTATGGATACCAAAACCAGGAAAGAACGAAAAGAGACCATTAGGAATTCCAGTTATGGAAGACCGCGCTAGACAATGCTTAGTCAAATTAGCCTTAGAGCCTGAATGGGAGGCTCGATTCGAGCCAAACTCCTACGGTTTTAGACCTGGTAGAAGCTGTCACGACGCTATTGTACAAATACAAAACTGTTTAAAACAAAAAACAGCATATGTATTAGACGCTGACATAGCAAAATGTTTTGACAGAATAAACCACAAAGTCCTAATAGAAAAACTTAATACCTTCCCTGCCATGAGAAGGCAGATAAAAGCCTGGCTTACTTCGGAAATAAAGGATGGATTTGAATTATTTCCGTCATCTGAAGGTACACCGCAAGGTGGAGTGATTTCCCCTCTATTAGCAAATATCGCATTACACGGACTCGAAAATCACCTAAAAACATGGATAAAAGGAAAAACCATCAGACATCCAACAGGAAAGGTGATGTCAAAAATACAAAAAGGAGAGTCCCTCGGTGTAATAAGATACGCAGATGACTTTGTAATCATACACAAAGACATCGAAATAATAAAAGAGGCAACCGAAATCACAAAAACCTGGTTAAAAGAACTAGGACTAGAGCTAAAGCCAGAAAAAACAAGAGTCTGTCACACAATTTATAGGCATGAAAAAGAAAAACCTGGGTTTAATTTCCTCGGATTCAACATCAGGCAATACAAAACTGGGAAACACCATGCAAATAAAACGCCGACAGGCAAGGTAAAACCATACACCCTAAACATCAAACCGACTAAAGAAAAGTGTCTAAAACATTATAAGGAAATAAGCCAAATAATCAACAGACACAAAGCAGCCCCACAAAGAGCATTAATCAGTAAACTAAACCCTATCATCAGAGGATGGTCTAACTACTACAAATACTCTGTATGTAGCAAGACCTTCAAAAAGATAGACTATCTCCTCTTCTGGAAGCTCAAAAAATGGGCTGACAAAAGACACCCGAAAAAATCCTGGAAATTTAAAAAACCTAAATACTGGAAAACTATAGGAGGTGATAATTGGGTTTTTTCAGATGGTAATAGCAGACTCATAAAACACAAAAAGAATTATGATGAGCCTGAAATCATTAACAGGAAAAAGGGAAGGAAACAAAAAGAGTACTTTATCAAGGTACAAAACAAGCGCTCCCCCTACGATGGAGACACGGTTTACTGGAGCAGCAGATTAGGCAAACACCCAAATATGCCTACAAGTAAAGCAAAAATGCTCAAATGGCAAGACGGGAAATGTCCACACTGCGGATTAAGTTTCAAATATGAAGATGTAATGGAAATCGACCATATCATCCCACGCAAAGCGGGGGGTAATAGCAGTTATAAAAATCTCCAACTTCTTCACAGACATTGCCATGATGAAAAAACAAAGGACGACTTAAAATTAATTGCCGAGTACCAAAACCGCAAGGAATTAGAAAAGCAATACAACAAGTCTATCAAATGGTTCAATAACCTATTCTCTCAGGAGAAATGGGAATGGATTAATGATATCCCTGTTTTGACCAGTGTTCGTGACAAGAATCATGTTTCTGAGGAGCCGTGTGAGGCGAAAATTTCATGCACGGTTTTGAAGACGAGCGGGTCGGGTGACCGATTCGCTTAGTTTAATCCTTAATCCCAGTAGGTACGGAAACAAACATGGTAGATAGCATAAATACCATCCGCATCCAGCCAGGAGTACCGCTAGCATACATGTGGTGTACCCAAACCAGACCGCTAACTCCAGCAATGATCAGAGATGAAATTGCTACTACTTTGTAACCAAATAAAGGTTTGCGGGAGTATACAGGAAATATTTCCGAAAAAATGCCAAAAATGGGCAAAATAATTACATAAACGGCGGGGTGAGAATAAAACCAAAACAAGTGCTGGAATAGGACGGGATTTCCTCCTCTAGCGGGGTCAAAAAAGCCAGTTCCAACTGTTAAATCGAACAAGAGCATAAGTGCAGCCGCTGTTAATGCAGGAAGTCCGAATAATTGGATAATTTGGGCGCTGAGTACAGTCCAGACAAAGATAGGCATCCGAAAGAAAGTCATTCCAGGGGCGCGCATCTTGACGATCGTAGTGACAAAGTTAACAGCTCCCATAATTGAGGAAATACCCGATACAAATATGGCTAAAATCCACAGAACTTGACCGTTAAAGAGGAAATTTGTCGCCATTTGAGTACTTACAGGAGGATAAGACCACCAACCAGCTTGTGCCGATCCCCCTGGCACAAAGAAACTAGCAACAGTTAAAATCCCTACTACTGGAACCATCCAGAAAGCAGCTGCATTAAGACGCGGAAATGCCATATCTTCTGCGCCTATCATTATCGGAACGATATAGTTGGCTAAACCAACTAAAGAAGGAAACGTCCACAAAAACAGCATTATTGTGCCGTGCATGGTGAACGCGCCATTATACATAGTGCGATCGATTAAATCCGAGGCAGGAGTAATCAATTCTGCCCGAATTATCATTGCTAAAATACCGCCAAGAAGAAAGAAAAAGAAGGAAGTAACTAGATACTGAATGCCAATGACTTTGTGGTCGGTACTGAAAGTAAAATATCGCTTCCACTCTCTTCCAGCTTGGGGAGGATCTTGTTCGGTTTCGATAATAATGTTTTTTAAAGGGGCTGTTTTCATTTGATTTTAGCTATGATAATTGACTATTGGAGACGCGCTAGGCGCGATCGTCTCCCAACCACTGGGGTTTGGATGTTTTAATTCTCGATCGTATTCAGAAGCAGCCTGATTGTATGCAGGGGTAGGTTCTTGCTTAGCAGCTACTTCCAGCCAGTGAAGATAATCTTCACTAGATTCCACAACCACATTCGCTTCCATAGTTGCAAAATAAGTACCGCTAAATTGAGAATCTGTCAGTCTATATTCACCGTTGCGAATAGGAGTAAATTCCAAGTCAATACTTTCATTGGGAATAATATCTTGCTTGACCCGAAAATCAGGGATATAGAAACCGTGGAGAACGTCTTCTGATGTTAATGCCAAGCGAACTCTTTTATTAACAGGTAAATGCAGTTCCGTACTGGTAATGTTTTTATCTGGGTAGCGAAATACCCAAGCCCACTGCTTTGCTAGCACTTCAATTTCTTCAATCTCGGACTTGGAATGAATAGGGGCAGCGTGGGCAGGTTCCATGACGTGTATGTGGTGCGCCATTTCCATCGGCCCTCGAATTGCTATTTTAACGTAAGCGTCGTAGCTATAACCAGCAATCCAAAAAACCAGCAGAATCGGAATTGCTGTCCAAACGATTTCTAAGGTGAGATTACCTTCAATATGAGGACCATCGCTGAGGTCATATTCTTCTGCGCGATGGAAAATAACTGAATACATTAAAGTTCCAGTGACCCCCAAAAAGATAAACGTACCGAGAGTTACTAAAAGACTAAATACATTATCGATCGTGCGAGATTCTGCTGCCGCTTCTACAGGAAGCCAGCCATAAGACAATTGTCCGACCCAAATACTAACAGCAGTTAGAAATAAGGCGATCGCGACTAATTTCAAAATATTCCCAATTTTCATTTTTTCCCTCTATTTCAGTATCAGATTGGGATCTAAGCCCGATCGCAACAAACCCCCTGCTGTATTGTGTATCTCAAATTCCGCTGCCAATTGCGCTCCTAAAGTTCCGTGAACGTACAATACAAACATAATCGCCAATCCAGCTAGCAAATAAGCCCAATGGACTTGTACTGTTGCTTCTTGACGCTGCCAGCGATACCTTTGATACCCTCTCCAGACAGTCATCCCCACCATTAGCGCCAGCAGAAAAACACCGCCAACACCGTGCCAAATCATGGTTTCCATCGCCTGTAATCCCCAGGCACTCTTGATGTCTGTTATCGGATCTGCTAAAACTATCTCGTAAAACCCTGCTGCTACGGTGAAAAAAGTAACGATCGCCGCAGCCAGCATATTGTACCAGCCCACATCAAAAAAGTTAGAAGGAACCGCAGGGAGTGCCAACAATTTCAGAATAGGTTTTCCCAGGGGAAAAAATACGCCCAGAATATCGCAAGTAACGCCAATGATAAACAAACCTAGGGTTAAATGAACTAAGTTAGGATGAATAGGTATAGAGTAGGGGAGTCCGTTTGCTCCAAGTTGAGATCCTATTTGGTCAATTAGTTCAGAATTCACTGTAAAATTCCCTCTTTAATCGCTTCAACAATTGGTACTGTATGCACTCCATAAACCCAAACTAATTCATCTCCGAGATACACTTGAACGCCAACTATAACTACTAAAACCAGTGCCATTCCTAGATATGAAATTGGTAATTTTTCAGAGTTGCGCGATCGAATTACGTAGCGCCAACCTGTAATTGCAGCAATTATTCCTGAAAGCGACCAGCCAATTAGAGTATGTAAATTTAGTACGGGTTCGACTGCTTCGTAAGGTTGTGCCAAACCTGCTTCCAATTGACCGAAAATAATGGCTATGAAGATAGAAACGGTAGCAAAAAACATATTCCACCAACTCACCTCATATAAACGGGAATTCCGCTTAAAATAGCCGATTACATCGCAAACAAAAGCAAATAATACCATCGCAATTACGAAATGTACGACTATAGGATGAAGAGTATCGGGATAGGGTAAATTGTGGTCATTTAAAGGTAGAAAATCTCCCATAGTATTCTCCAACACATAGCTGTTAAATTTCGAGTGTTTCTAAAACAAACTTAGGCGACACAGAAAATATAATTCGCGATCGTTTATACTTATTTATTAAGTTTACTTAATTGACAAGTTGTCAAATGTTCGAGTGTAATTTGAATCACATTTTATCATTGACTTGTTGTCAAAGTTAAAACAAAAATAAAGTAATAGGAGATAAAAACTGGAACTAGAGTGCGATGGCTTTAAAAAATACAAATTTTTTATAACAACTAATTAGTTTCAGAAAAAAATATAATTTTAAACACTAAAATTGTGCTTTTTATTTCGATCGTTTTAAAAGAAATATATTGATTTTTTTGCAAAAATAATTCGGCGATAGATTAGATGAATTTGCTCTAATTTCTCTGAAATTCAAAAAATATTGTAAACATTTGTTTAAAATAGATGCAGACGCGATCCTAACAATGCTATGCAGTTGACATATTTAGACAGTAATTCTTGGCTAATTGAAATCGCACAGAAAAAGATACTGATCGATCCCTGGTTAGTGGGACAATTAGTATTTGGCGATGCTCCTTGGTTCTTTAAGGGAAAAAAACTATACGATCGTCAAATTCCCGAAGATATCGACCTAATTCTACTATCGCAAGGATTAGAAGACCACGCCCACACGCCCACACTCAAGACACTCGATCGCAATATTCCGGTAGTTGGTTCTCCTACTGCTGCTAAAGTAGTGGAAGAGTTAGGTTATACATCTGTAACGGCATTAGACCACGAACAAACCCATATTCTTGGGGACAAAGTAGAAATAAAAGCAGTTCCAGGTTCTCCTATTGGCCCCCAACTAGTGGAAAATGGTTATCTAATTAAGAATTTAGAAACTGGTCACAACCTCTACTACGAACCTCACGGATACCATTCTCCTTCTCTAAAACAGTACGCACCAGTAGACGTAATAATAACTCCGATCGTCAATTTGAAAATACTTTACTTACTCTCTTTTATTAAAGGACAGCAAAGTGCTTTAGAAGTATGTCAGTGGTTGCAGCCCCAAGTTATTTTACCAACTGCCGCTGGAGGCGATGTTAAATTTGAAGGGTTGCTAGTATCCGTACTGAGTGCGGAAGGAAGTGCAGAACAATTTCGTTCCTTGCTAAGTCAAAATAACCTCTCGACACGAGTAATCGAACCAAAACCAGGAGAACCCTTCCGGCTATCTAAAAATTAGACAATATTACTCAAGGGTAGACATAGTTGTACATACTCTTGAGGAAAATCTATCTTCTTTTTAGTTCCTGCTTCGCCCAGAACGGTCGGCCGCACTCTGTCCACAGGCGTGAATTCCGCATCTGCTATGCGTACTAAGTTGTAGCTGGCGTTCAAGTCGCGGTCGCAACTAAACCCACACTCACAATTAAAGGTGCGTTCACTTAGAGTAAGAGTTTTTTTGACTTGACCGCAAGCGCTACAAGTTTTACTAGAAGGAAAAAAACGGTCAGCTACAATTAATTCCGCTCCGTATAGTTGACATTTGTAATCTAGCTGCCTACGAAATTCAAATAATCCCATATCGGCTATAGCTTTTGATAGCTTTCTATTCGCCATCATGCCCGATACATTTAAATCCTCGATGACTATCTGACCGTGGTTTTTAGCTAGATTAGTCGTCAATTTATGCAATGTATCTTTACGCAGATTGGCTATTCTTCTATGCAGTCTAGCTACTTTTAGCTGTGCTTTATACCAGTTGTTTGATTTAAGTTTTTTTCGACTTACATTTCTTTGCAATCTCCTTAGTTTTTGCTCTAGTTTACGATAACTTTTTGCTCCTTCTATCACTTCACCAGTTGATAGAGTCGCTAGATTTTTAACTCCTAAATCTACACCGACAGCTTGGCTTATTTTCTCTGTAGCTTGTGGTTCTGTTTCAACTTTAAAAGATATAAACCAACGGTCAGCTTGTCGAGAGATAGTTACATTTTTAGGTAGAAATCCTTTTGGCAACCGTTCGTAAGTTTTTAGTACCCCTATAACTGGAACTTGAATCTTGAAATGGTCTACTACTTTAATACTCCCATCGAGGGTAAAACTATTATGTCTAGATTTCTTTTTGAAGCGAGGAAATCCTACTGGCTTTCCATTAATTCTTTTCTTCTTAAAAAAGTCAGCAAATGCCTGTCTTAATTGACGTAGAGCGTATTGAGGTGCGCATTTACTTACCTCGTAGTACCAGTTGTAAGTAGGTTTTACTAACGCTACTAATAACTTATGGAGGTCAATTGCCGTCGGAAACTTTAGTGGCTCGTCAGGATTTTCCCTATTGTGTTTCAAAAGTTTTTGACATAGAGCTAGACCCCAATTATATGCGTGTCTTGCTGTTCCTGCGTGTTTAGCTAGTAGGATTCTTTGAGTAATATTTACTTTTAGCTCTGTCTTAAATCCTAATAGCATAGTTACTTTAATCCAATAGCTACCTCTTTTAATTGTTCTACTATTTTCTTGTTTTTATGACTCCTAGTACCATATAGTCTAGCACTAAATACTGTAATTATCTCTAAAACATCCTGGGCTAAATCCTCTTCAAATATTGTCTAATTATTTAAAAGCAGATGTTAGCCCTTACAATTAAAAGAACGCATCATAGCAAATTCCTAAATTATTGCTACATATCTTTCTCCCCCTGCTTCCCCTGCTTCCCCTGCTTCCCCTCTCCCCCTCTCCCTTTCATCCCTCAAATCTAAACTTCTTCATCAGAAAAGCGTATAATATCCTCATCTCCAAGATATTCGCCATTTTGCACTTCAATCATCACCAGTGGAATAACTCCTGGGTTTTCAACTCGGTGAGTAGTATTCATAGGAACGTAGGTAGATTGTTTTTGCATCAGCAAAGTTTCTTGACCGTTGCAAATCACCTTAGCCGTACCAGCTACTACTATCCAGTGTTCGCTGCGATGATAGTGCATTTGGGTGCTGATGTGATGTCCTGGTTTAACGACGATGCGATTAATTCGATAACGGGGACCTTCCTCTAAAACTGTAACTGTTCCCCAAGGCGGGGTGCGAGTAACTTCTGTTTCTTCTCGTGATGATGTTCCCTCAGGGCTTTGCTTATTTGGCTCTTCACTCATAGATCGAATCCTACTCCAATTTATATTTTAAGCGAGAAATTTCTAGGAACAATCGACAATAGCAGAATTAATGGTCAACCAGACCTAGATCCTTTCTGCCTCCAATAGATAAAAGTTGTTCAATACTCCTACAGTCTTAAAGTGGTAATTTGGCAAAGAAGAATGCAATGACAAATCTGTTTGGTAAATACTAAACAAGATTAAGTTATATTGTTGAGTGTTTTGAACAATAATTTGCTTAATTTGAGGACGACTCGTATCTACTAATGAGCCGCACTGCCGTTGTAGGAATTTTTCTAATCCCTGAGTTAATTGGGTGCAACCTTTTTCTTTAAGATATATCGTTAGCTGCTCTGTGGCATATTCTTCATAAGCTTTTTGACCTGGATTGCTCGCAGCCATTAGTCCTACTAATGTTCCGAAGACAATTCCACCAGCGATCGCCCCTATTTGCATAACTTTCATGTTTCAATACCAATCAATTTAACTAGAGTTACTTCGATCGCTTTATAATATGCTAGGATATAAATCCCTGATATGGCGAGCGTAGCCAAGTGGTTAAGGCAGTGGATTGTGGTTCCACCATTCGCGGGTTCGAGTCCCGTCGTTCGCCCTAATTTAATATTTATTAAAAGAGATTAACAAAAATTAACTTTATTTTGAAGGCTTTGGGTGTAATTAAGCTAAAAAAAGAAAAAATTGCCAACATAGTACATAGGTAATTAAAGTTGCAATTTAACTGACTTATGAAATCTCAGTACCAAAATGTGATTATTCGTCTTGAAGAAGTTAACAAAGTATATGGTAGTGGGGATACAGTAGTTCGCGCTCTTTCTAACGTTAATTTGACTGTAGAGCAAGGCGAATACTGTGCAATCATGGGAGCGTCAGGATCGGGAAAATCCACGGCTATGAATATAATTGGCTGTCTCGATCGACCCACTTCCGGTCGCTATTACTTCGATAATTTCGATGTCTCTAGATTAGCTGATGGGGAATTAGCTCAAATTCGCAATCTCAAAATTGGCTTTGTTTTTCAACAGTTCCATTTACTTCCCCAGATGACCGCATTAGAAAATGTAATGCTGCCAATGGTGTATGCTGGGATACCTCGTTCGGAAAGACGCGATCGCGCTTCTGTAGCTTTACAAAGAGTAGGTTTAGAAAATCGGATGCAAAATAAACCCAATCAATTATCTGGGGGACAGCAGCAAAGAGTAGCGATCGCTCGCTCCATTGTCAACCAACCTATCCTATTACTAGCAGACGAACCAACTGGAGCGCTAGATTCTCGCACCACGTCAGAAGTAATGAATATTTTTGAAGAACTTAATGCTAGTGGAATTACCATTGTCATGGTCACTCACGAATCAGAAGTAGCTCGTCTAACCAAGCGTATTGTCTGGTTCCGCGACGGTCAAGTCGTACACTCTCATCTCACTCCAGATGAAATGCTTCGCGTTGCAGTAGCTTCATAAATTATCTGTTAATTGTCCTAATTTTAGGTAATTACACGCAAATATTTCGGACAAAATTATCTATTTCTGTATGCCTTTGGAGTGATTTTAATCAGTTAGTGAAAATACTCGATCGAAGGATTTTTCACTTTCAAAATCACAATCGCTCCCTATTTTTACTAAGAGTTAATTTACTGTTTTTTGTTCGATCTTGCGATCGATTATATCTTTTTCATCAATAAAACCCTATTTTCACTCAAACTCTCAAATAATTGTGTCATCGATCGCAAAAACATGGTGAACAAATAACATAAAGAACTAATGTATTAAAAAAACAGACAAAAACAAAATATTAGTTTATAATGGTTGAGAGTAGTATGTAAATAAAATAAAATTTTTTTCTCTTGTAGAAGAGGGTAAATATTATGAGTAGTTTACAACAACAATTTGAGCATATCTTAGCGATAGAAGACGAAAAAAATCAGCGAATGATTACACTCAAAGAAGATATGTATACCCTAGGACGTTCTGGGAAAACTTCTATTTTGATAGTCGATCGTCAAGTTTCTCGCCATCACGCTACCATAATTCGTAAAAGAGATATCCGAATAAATAAGTCCTCATTTTGGATAATGGATGGGAATTTAAATGGTCAAAAAAGCACTAATGGGTTAATCATTAACGGAAAATCATGCGTGTCTCATAAACTCAAAATAGGAGATATAATTCTTTTAGGTAGTAAAACAAAAATCAAGTACTACAAATTTTCTCTTGTCGCTTTAAAACAAATACTAAAAGCGGGACAAACTTTAAATCAATCCATCCTGGAAAGAATGTTGCTCAGACAAGAAGATAGCAAGCAAACAATGGTTATATAGAAAAGATATACTTACTTGTTTGCATAAACATAATTTTTTTTATAAAGCCAGACAAAAATAATAGCAGAATTTTTTTAAAAGATAGTATTTAAGTTTCCTAAAAAATATAGCCAAGAGCTGCAAATTACAGCTCCCGACTCATGTTATTTTGCCAAATTCACAGGGGCTACACCGATTAAGGTTTTAGAGTTTTTGCTGGATATTCAACTTTAGTGCCACCTAAGCCACAATAACCATTAGGATTTTTAGCCAGGTATTGTTGGTGATAACTTTCTGCGTAGTAAAATTCAGGAGCAGAAATAATTTCAGTGGTTATGTCCCCATAACCAGCCGTATTGAGAACTTGCTGATAAGTATTTTGAGACGCTTGAGCTAATTGTTTTTGCTCCTGAGAGTAGAAATAAATTCCCGATCGATATTGAGTGCCAACGTCATTACCTTGGCGCATACCTTGAGTTGGATTGTGACTTTCCCAGAAAACAGTTAGTAGTTGTTCGTAACTAACTTTTTTCGGTTCATAAACGACATAAACTACTTCGTTATGACCCGTCATACCCGAACATACTTCTTGATAGGTGGGGTTAGGCGTAACACCTGCTGCATAACCTACAGCAGTTGTGAAAACACCCTCTAGCTGCCAGAATTTGCGTTCTGCGCCCCAAAAACACCCCATGCCAAACATTGCTATCTCCATTTCTTCTGGGAAAGGAGGTTTGAGGGGATTGCCATTAACGTAGTGCTGAGAAGGAACTGGCATAGACTCCGATCGTCCTGGCAATGCTTCTTCTTTTGTTGGTAGGGAAAGCTTCTTACCAAATCCGAAAAATCCCATAAATTATAACCCCGATCGCTTTTAAATTTGTTTCACTTAATTAATATTATGTAACATAGTTACTA
>JASJDA010000429.1 GCA_030065755.1 Prochloraceae cyanobacterium
GCACAAAAGCAGTATGTAGGCACACTGAGACAATTTGCCCAAATAATTAAAGAAACTCAATAGAGTCTATTGATTGTCTTATGCGACCCCACGTACTCGGCATCGATGATGCACCCTTCCACAAATACCAGAACCAAAATGTGCCAATTATTGGCGTAATGATGGAAGGTGCAACCCTAGTGGAAGGTATTGCTATCGGGTCATTTCCAGTAGATGGAGAAGGAGCCACTGATTACCTGGCTCAATGGATTACTGAGCTGCGGTGGCATCTTACCCTGCAAGCAGTGGTATTGGGAGGCATTACCCTTGCTGGTCTGGGAATCGTCGATTTGAAAAAATTAGCACAACACCTTGCTATTCCAGTTATAGCTGTAACGCGCCACAATCCTGCTCAAAGCCGACTGAGTTATGCTCTCAAAGCAGCAGGTTTCCACGATCGCCTTTCTCTTTTGGAGCATATTCCTCCCGCTCATCAGCTAGAACCAGGTCTGTACGTGGCAATTGCTGGAGCCGAGCTAACTGATGCTGCACAAATTATTCGAGCTACCCTCAACAAAGCTCGATTTCCTGAACCTTTACGAATCGCTCACTTGATTGGTACGGCCCTAGAGAGCGGTCAATCAAAGGGAAGAGCTTGAGCACCTACTAAAAACCTATTTTCATCTCCTAATTTGTAGATTTGATAGTTTTAGTTCAATCTTGTTCGGAATCATTTTTAAGTTGTTAAGAGTAACCTGGCTCTCAAATGTTTCTTAGTAAAAGTTCAATCTGATTCGGAATCATTTTTAGGTAAATTAGCTCCTACTGAAATTAATTTATATCCCAAAGATGCTCAATTCCTTGCCAATCTGTTTTTACGGGCAAATTTAAAGTTCGATATACTGCATCGAGTATCTTTTCAGAAACTTCTACTTCCGAATTTTCAGAATTATCTTTGAGTCTCATTTGAAAAGACTCCTTTAAGGCATCATTAACGCCTTCCATTCCTTTTCAGATAAATTCTTACCCGTAGCTTTAATAAGATGTGCTTTCGTATCGAAAGCATAAACAAATAGATCGGCTTTAGCGACACCAGAGACGATCGCTGCGATATGTTTACCTACTTCGATCGCTTCTGTCATACTCGAACTTTTATCGACAAAAACTGCTGTAGGTTTGGAAATCGATCCTTTTTGTTCGATCTGTCGGTCGAGAATTTTTTCTAAATTAGCAGATATTCCCTCATCAACTCCCGCCACTTCTGCGGCTTTCATTGCTTTAAAAGCAGAGACGCGCTTGTCTGTTTGTGCTAGGGTTAATTTCTCGTCAATTAACGTTTTTACTTCTGGATGCTCCATAAATAGTACATGCATGTCAAGAGCAGAACAGCAATTTTGGTAGTCTCTACGTTTTTATCTCTCAACTTTTTTCAAGGACTTTTTATCTTCAGGGTTACTTATATCGAGCGTCTTAGCAGGATTTGTTGCTTGATAAAATTTTTTTCTCAATCTCTTGCTGTTATTGGTATTTGCGACTTTGACTTTTACCATAAAACATGAGTTGTCCCCAATGGTCAAGGCTTCTTGCGCGATCCATCATTGCCAATTTAGGAACTTATCTAGAAATATGTCCGAGACTAAACTTTTGTAACTACGGAGAGAGAGGGATTCGAACCCTCGATGGTGTGACCCATAACGGTTTTCGAGACCGCCGCATTCAACCACTCTGCCACCTCTCCAAAAACAGAGTACATCCTATCATGATACTAAGATTTTGCTTTAATTGACTGCTATTTTAAATTTTCCGAATAATTCTCATAGAGTAGTCCTAAAGCCATGAGATGGAGTCCATTGAATGGCGCCATCTCGACCAGTCCAATATAATTTAATTTGTTTTTGTCTTAGCTTTTGTTGGGTTTTTTTCGTTACCCAAGACGATGAAGCGATCGCTACTTCTGGTTTAACTACATCCAACCACTTCGATCGCACACTTCTACCAGACCATAAAAATATCTGCTTGCTAGAATTTAATTCTTGTAGCTGTAAGTTTTCAGGTACAGTCGCTCGATCGCCTTTCTCAGAACTATTCTTACCTAATAACCACCAAGTTCGATCCATAAATCGCAACTGCAATAAGGTCGGTTCCGCATCGATCGACTTCATTTGTATCGAACCAACTGAAATAGTTTCCCCCACCGATAGATTGCGGTATTCTTCAGACTTTACTGGTAGGGAATCTGGCTCAATTGTTAAATTACTTAAAAAAGTCTTGACAGGCGTATTACTAATCTCAACTTTCGAGCGATCGCTGCTCAAACTCGGTTGAGATTCTAAAGCAACTGCGCAATCTATGTAATTGATACCTTCGTATGCCAGAAAAGGATCTATGACATATCGGAACGTATCAGCATCTCCGTTGCTAATTAAAATCGTCTTTCCTCGATTTTGAATAACTACAACTTGTTCTTGTTTAGCCGCTAATATCGTTACTTGAACTAGTGTCGATCGATAGTACCAAATAGGAATAACGACTAAAGTTAGAGCAAATAAACCAACCAAATGCCATCGCCGTTGCCACCTCTTGCTCAACCAAACCAGGCAAATTAGTCCGTAGATTAACAGTAGCAAACCTAGAGAAATCTTTCCTACAGCTAGAGAACTTCCTGGCAAAGTAGTGAAAAATTCTATTATTCCTAGGAGTAATTGGATGGGGTAATAGAGCAAAAATGCGATCGCACTTCCCGCAATAGGAACAATTAAAGCAGCTAAAGCGCTAAACATACCTCCCAAACTTACAATCCAAATTAGGGGAGAGGCGATAATATTAGCTGGAATGCTGTAGATAGCAACCGTATTAAAAACATAACTTACTAAAGGTAACGTCCATACCGAAGCTGCAATAGGAATGGCGACAAGAGAAGCGATCGTAGGAGGTAGCCAATCTAACCTTTTTTGCAGGGCTGGTAAAGTAACGATTAATCCCAGTGTTGCCAGAAAACTAAGTCCAAAACCAATATCCCAGATCCATAAGGGATTAAACAACAATAACAAAGTTGCTGCCAACAGCAAAGAGCCCAAAGGTCTTACTTTCCTTTCTGCTACCATACCTACAAGCGCTCCGATACCCATAAATACTGCTCGCATTACTGATGCTTGAATACCAGTTAAACCGACGTACAAGCATAAAGTACTCACTCCAATAAAAAATTGGGTATTGCTAGAAAAACGTCTTGTTAAAACTAATACCGTACCTAAAAGCAAAGAAACGTGAAATCCAGAAGCAGCTAGGACGTGAGCTAAACCAGCCTTGATAAAGCGATCGCGAATATCGTAAGGTAAATCTACTGCTCGTCGTCCTAAAACCATCGAACTCAGTAACTCTCCTGCAGGACTTTCCAACCAACGACCTTGAGCGTTAATTATTCTTTGTCGTAGTTTCCACAAACCCCAAGAAGGTCGATCTTCCTTATCCTCAGAAACAACTTCGATCGCTTTTAACCCAGCAAACGCTCCTTTACTATTCAGATAGGTTTTAAAATCAAAACCTCCAGGATTAACAGCCGATCGAGGTTGATATAAAGTCCCTTTAACTGCTAATTTTTGACCTGGATAAAAAACTTGTTCTGGTGATAAAGGTACTGTTACGTACAACTTCCCTGTAACTGTTCGATCGACAGCAGCCTTTTCCTTTCCTCGAAGATACTTAACCTTTTCCGTATCTAGCCACAACCGTACTCGTTGACTTCTGGTCAATCTACCTTCATATAAAACCTTACCTTCAACTGTTACAAATAGACCTTTTGCATTTTCTTGTTGTAGTACCTGACTTATATCATTAATTGCTGGTTGAGGAACTCTTATCTGGAAATAAACCACAGCCAAAATTGCTATAATTCCTGCTCCCAGCCATAATTTCCATGTAGGTCCTAAGCGCCAAAATTTCGGTATAAATACTGTTGCAATTAAACTAAATAATCCTAATCCCGCGACTACAATAGTCCATTGTTGCCAGGAAGGATTAGGATTAGGAAAACCAAAAATATATGTGGATAATAATCCAATAACGTAAGCCAAACAGAGAATTGTCCAGCTATTGCGATTCATGTTTTTAGATGGAAAGTCCTAAGTTCAAGCCCAGTATGGCATGAACAACTAAAAGAATCATTGCTGCACTTCCTAAATAAGCATGAACTGTGCGCAGTCCTTCTTTTTTCTCGCCACCAAATCCAGTCAAAGCGATCGCCGCATTAATTCCCAATAGCACAATTACAGTTGAACCCGTCCAAAAATGAGTACTTTCCAAAATAGAGTGCTGTTGCATTACCAGAGATAACACGCCTCCCGTATAACCCAACACAATAAATAAATACATTAAAGGAGCAAGCTTGCGATGATCGGCGAGATTTTTTAGAGAAATTTCCCCATCAGTCGCAGTTCTTCCACGCCATCCAATATAAGCTACATAGCTCCCTAAAACAAATACCACAGTTCCCATCATTGCTGGGTGTCCCCAGTGTACGATCGGTTCTGGTGTTCCTAAAGTGCGAAACCAAGCTGCGATCGGTTCGAGTAGTTCGCTTAGATTTTCACCCATTCGCCTTAAGATAGATACTTTTCTCAACTCAAGTCATTGTAGACTTTGCTGACATCAAAGGAAATCCTAAATTTTCTCGTTGCTGTAAATACAATTGAGCCACTTGTCTAGCTAAGTGACGAATTCTAGCAACATAGCGAGTCCTTTCGGCTACAGCAATTACTCCTCTAGCATCCAACAAATTGAAAGTGTGAGAACATTTGAGAACGTAATCTAGACTGGGGAGAACTAAAGCGCGATCGATGAGTTGTTTTGCTTCTTGTTCGTAGAGACCAAACAAATTAAACAGCAAATCAGGGTTAGATGCCTCGAAGTTATAAGTACATTGTTCTATTTCACCTTGGAGAAAAATTTCTCCGTAGGTAATTTGGTCGTTCCATTGGATATTGTTAATGGCATCCACATTTTGAAGATACATTACCAATCTTTCCAGACCGTAAGTAATCTCGATCGACACTGGACGACAATCAATCCCTCCACATTGTTGGAAGTAGGTAAACTGAGTAACTTCCATTCCATCTAGCCAAACTTCCCAACCAGCACCCCAAGCACCTACTGCAGCATCTTCCCAATTGTCTTCAACAAAACGAATGTCGTGTTCTTCAGGATGAATGCCTAAACTTTTCAACGACTCCAAATAAATCTCTTGAATATCATCTGGGGATGGTTTGATTAAAACTTGATATTGGTAATAGTGTTGAAAGCGATTAGGATTTTCCCCATATCGTCCATCTGTAGGTCTGCGACAAGGTTCTACATAAGCTACAGACCAAGGTTCTGGACCAAGTGCTCTTAGAAAAGTATTCGGGTTTTTAGTTCCTGCGCCCTTTTCCGTATCGTAAGGTTGAGCGATCGAACAACCGCGATCGCCCCAAAATTGATTTAATTGAGCAATAACTGTCTGAAAATTTGCCGACATTATTATTCTTGCCCCTTCAAACATTCGATAAATCTTTTCTTATGCTATATGAAGGCGATCGCCAAGAAACATTTCTTTACTAAAAAATTTAATAGCTCAAATCCAATCTACAAAAGGATTTGAGCTATTTTCCAAAAAAAGTTTTCAAAAAGGGTTGACACCTCTGGGAAATGGAGATACATTGGTAAATGCGCACAGAGAGAGAAACACCTCTCCACAGCGCCCGAACCTAGATAATCAAATAGTTTGAAAGCAACATACTTACTTCCTTGTCAAATAAGTATAACAGCTTAAAGTCTAAATTGCTAGACGTTTAAGCAAAAAAAGCCGAAAAGAACTCGAAAAAGAGAAGAATATAGAACTTCTATAGTAATTCTCACCATGGAGAGTTTGATCCTGGCTCAGGATGAACGCTGGCGGTATGCTTAACACATGCAAGTCGAACGGGCTCTTCGGAGCTAGTGGCGGACGGGTGAGTAACGCGTGAGAATCTGCCTTCAGATTGGGGACAACAGTTGGAAACGACTGCTAATACCCAATAAGCCGAGAGGTAAAAGATTTATTGTCTGAAGAGGAGCTCGCGTCCGATTAGCTAGTTGGTGGGGTAAAAGCCTACCAAGGCGACGATCGGTAGCTGGTCTGAGAGGATGAGCAGCCACACTGGGACTGAGACACGGCCCAGACTCCTACGGGAGGCAGCAGTGGGGAATTTTCCGCAATGGGCGAAAGCCTGACGGAGCAATACCGCGTGA
>JASJDA010000430.1 GCA_030065755.1 Prochloraceae cyanobacterium
CTTGGTCGGTTGTCAAGCCAAACAGGAAGAAATTCTCAGCACCTACCTCTTCGCGGATTTCCACGTTAGCACCGTCAAGAGTACCGATAGTTAGGGCACCGTTGAGAGAAAATTTCATGTTGCCAGTACCGGAAGCCTCTTTACCTGCGGTGGAGATTTGCTCGGAAAGATCGGCAGCAGGATAAACTCGCTGACCCAAAGTAACATTATAGTCGGGGAGGAAAACGACTTTAAGACGATCGCGCACGTCGGGGTCGTTGTTGACAACTTCGCCGACTGAGTTGATTAATTTAATAATCAACTTTGCCATAAAGTAGCCAGGTGCCGCCTTGCCACCGAAGATGAAGGTACGCGGAGTAATATCCAGATTGGGATTTTGCTTGATGCGGTTGTAGAGGCTGATGATATGCAAGACATTCAAGTGTTGGCGTTTATATTCGTGAATGCGTTTCACCTGAACGTCAAAGATAGACTCGGTATTAACTGTCAGATTTAGTTTTTTCTGAATGTACTTAGCTAAATCTTGCTTGACCGCCTGTTTTGTCTGTTGCCAGGAAGTGCGGAAACTAGAATCCTCCACAAAAGCTTCCAGTTTTTTCAGTTCTTCTAGGTGCTTAATCCAATTATCGCCAATTTTGTCGGTAATTAGTTTTGTCAGTCGCGGGTTACTCAGTACCATCCAACGGCGGGGAGTAACCCCATTGGTTTTATTGCTAAATTTTTCAGGGGAAAATTCGTAAAAATCCCGCAGGATAGTTTGTTTCACTAGTTCGGAGTGTAAGGCAGCAACCCCATTAATAGCATGAGAGCCAACAGAGGCAAGGTTTGCCATGCGGACGTATTTTTCCCCACTTTCATCAATTAGTGACAGCCGCGATAACTTATCCCCATCGTCTGGATACTTAATCCTCACTCGATCTAAGAAACGTTGATTGATTTCGTAAATAATCTCGAGATGTCGGGGGAGAATGCGACCAAATATGCTTAGGGGCCACTTTTCTAAAGCTTCGGGTAGCAGAGTATGATTAGTGTAGCCAAAGGTATTTTCGGTAATATGCCAGGCTTTATCCCAATCCATGTGATGTTCGTCCACCAACAAGCGCATCAACTCCGCAACCCCGATCGCTGGGTGGGTATCGTTGAGTTGAAATGCAAACTGGTTGTGGAAGTTATCTAAGCTTTCCCCTGTCGCCAGCATCATGCGGATCGTGTCTTGAAGAGAACAAGACACGAAGAAATATTGTTGCTCCAGGCGCAGTTCTTTACCCTGAATTGGCTCGTCGTTAGGATAGAGAACTTTAGTTAAGTTTTCCGAAGCCATTTTGTTGTCTACGGCACCGTAGTAATCGCCGACGTTGAACCTGTCGAAATCGAAAGATTCGCAAGCTTCCGCTTTCCACAGGCGCAAAGTATTGGCAGTGTTAACTTTATATCCCAGGATCGGGGTATCGTAGGGAATGCCTCTGAGAACATATTCTGGCACCCAGCGGCTTCGATAGTTTCCTGCCTCGTCGGTGTAGGATTCGGTGTAACCGCCGAACTTGACTTCCACAGCCGATTCTGGACGGGGAATTTCCCAGGGATTGCCAAATTGCAGCCACTTATCGGTGATTTCTACTTGCCAGCCATCGCGAATTTCCTGGTCGAAGATGCCGAATTCGTAGCGAATGCCGTAGCCGATCGCCGGAATTTCTAGACTGGAAAGAGAGTCCATGTAGCAAGCTGCAAGGCGACCTAAACCGCCATTGCCTAAGCCTGGTTCTTCTTCAATATCGATCAGTTCTTGGAGGTCGAGTCCTGATTCCTCGATCGCTTGGCGCACTTGCTCGTAGATATCCAAGTTAATTAAATTATTGCCTAAATGGGGGCCGACGAGGAATTCTGCTGAGAGATAGCAGACAACTTTAACTTCTTTGTTGCGGTAAGTTTGGACTGTATTGATCCAGCGTTGCAGCAGTCGATCGCGCACGGTATAAGCTAGGGCCATGTAATAATCATTTTTGCTAGCTATATCAGGAAACTTACCCTGAATGTAAAATAGATTGTCGGCTAAGGCGCGCCGCAGCGTTTCTACACTTAACCCAGTGCGATCGTCTTCTACTTGAATATTGCCAGATTGAGATGCTTGAAGTTGGCTCATTATTTTTATTATCCTTTTTAATTGCTCCCTATGTGGTGCTAGATAATTAATTATCCAACCTTTAGCAATCAATCCTGCCATCCTATTAAAGAATATTTATTTGTTCGCCATTGTAAAGACTTTAGTAGGGCTCGCTCGCCCGAACCAGTTCGGTACTAACCTTCTAATTCACGAGCTCGGGGGTTTGAGGTCAGAGTTTAGAGGTAAAACCTCTCCCTGAAGTGAGAGAATTGCATATTGATTCGATATTCAAAAAAGTGTTTCCTCTCAAACAGATTTACTTCGGGGGAATAAAATCAACCACAATATTGGGGGCAATAATACGCAAGTAATAAGAATAAGTCCTATTACCAACCAAGTTTGATAAAGTTCAACCATCATAATTATCTTCCTTTTTAAAAGCTCGACTAGCCACTTTTTTTAGAGATATTTTTCTCTCTAAAAAGGCTTAAATTGAGACAGTTATTTCCTCATACCAATTCCTCTTATTTTTGCTACATAAGAAAGGAAAAGAGGTTTAAAAGAGATGAGTAAAAATACTTGTAGCAAAAATTAAGAGATTTGATATTAACTGCTTCTATTTTTATTTTAGCTTATGTTATTTATGGGTTTCAGGGATCTGAAGTAGGAACGATGTCAACAGAGTATAATCTTTGTTTTGAAATACATTTAAATACGTTCGCCCTAGAACAAGGAAGATGACTCTGCAGGTTAATTAAACAGATATGAGCCGATGTAAACAATTACTGTTGCAGCAATGATTTTAAAAATGTACGTGATAGCATAAGTACCGGCGTAACCCACTGCGGGAATCGAGCTTTCAGCATCCTCTACTAGCATCAGCATCCCAGGGGTGTTGCTACCACATGCGGCAACAGCGCCAAGTAACAGTGCTTTATTCATTTTAAAAAAGCGCTCTCCCACTAAGTAACCTATAGCTAGGGGCAAAGTCCCGATCGCGATCGCTGAAAGAATCAGGAGCGGCCCGAAATTGGTTAGTGCTTCTACTACTCTCGGTCCTCCCTTGACACCTACATCCCCTAAAAAAAGTAGTAAGCCTAGCTGTTTGAAAACCCAGATCGTAGCAGGAGGGACTAGGCCGAAGCTATGCTTGATAGAACGCATATAGCCTACGGCCAAACCCACCAGCAGCACGCCACTAGCAGTACCGAGACCAATGCTAATATCGCCAATCTGAATCTCGATCAGGCCGAGAATAAAGCCACTTGAAACCCCCAGGGCAAAGGTAAGCAAGTCGGTAGCATTAACATCCCGCTCTGCGTAGCCTATCTTCTCGACGAGCTGGTTTAGGTGTGCTTTAGTTCCAGTTATTTTCAACACGTCGCCTCGCGCCAGTCTTAGTTCGGGATCGATCTTCAACTTTACACCGGAGCGAGTGTATTGACCTAGGTAACAACCGTAAGCATAGCGTCTCAGTTCCCCTAAAGACTTACCAAAGATGTCGGGGTTGGTGACGATCGCCTCGCGAGTAAGCACTTCCTCTCCTAATAAATCCGCATCGACCACCTCTGGTCCTATCATCTCGGTGAGGGTAGCCTCAGCGAGTCTGTGACCGCCCACAGATATCAGGTCATCTTTCTTGAGAGTAGTGTCTAGCTCGAAATCCACGAGCATTCCAGCTCGTTTAATCTTATCAATTTTACAATGAGTAAGGGTCTGGATTTCTTGCACGGACTTGCCGAGAATATCTTCTTTGACTGCGCGGTAGGCACGAAGACTTTGTAACCAAAGACCCTCTTCGCTGCTGCTATCTGAAGGGTTCGTGGCGGACTCAGCTTCTTTAGCACTGGCGGAAAGTTCAAACTTGAGAAGTTGGGGGACTTTTCGCAGTAGCTGCATGGCAATTAGATAACTGACCAGAAAGGTTATAGCGTAGGTCACGTTAATGAACTGAATTGCCTGCTCGACCGACAAACCGTCTGGCATCGGAATTTTACCAGTCTCAACTACGTTTATAGCAGCACCGATGCCTGGAGGGTTAACTCCAGCTCCAGTAAATAAGCCAGCACCGATTCCAAGGTTAAAGTCGAAAATCGCGCTGAAACCTACAGCCAGAGCCAGCTGAATCAGTACAACCACCACACTCAAGGTAGCAAACTTGCCAAACTGGGGCAGTGCTACCGTAAAAAATCCTGGTCCAGCTTCATAGGCTACAGCAAACAGGAATAGCAAGAAGCTGAAGGCTCCTAGCATGGGCGGTAACTCGAAGCCAAAGTAACCAAAGACTGTTCCCATAACTAAGATTCCAGCCTGGGGTCCAAGTACGACCGAGCCCAACTTGATTTTGCCCGCCCAAAAGGCAAAAGCGAGCAATATAAATGTAAAAAGCTGGGGATTATTTTTGACTATATCGACTATTTGAACTACCATCTTTTATCGCGAAAGGGTACTGCGACCATAATTTTCAATTTGGTCGTAGGGGCCGATCGCGCCTCCAATTTCGGGCACACAAATTAAGTTAGTAGAACGAGCAATTAAAGTTACTTTGCTTGCTGCATATCTACCAAGTCTTTTCCAGTTAAAATCACTAACTGAAATATTTTTGCCTGTATAGCCAGAACAAAAACCTAGCTTGTTTTTGTATTTAACTAGATCGCCTTTTCTAATATCAAAGGGGGTAGTTGTGCCTCCATATTTGCGTCTAGTCCCTCCTTTGGCTGGAATCATTAGGTGTAGTTGTCTTCTAGATATTGGTGGACGACGAATTACAGTAAAAGGAGCATCTGTAATAGTTACAATACCTTGCCAATAATGACCTCTGCTAATTGAATTTTCAAAAGGTAGGTAATCTCTAAATTGACTAGCTGCCAAAACGACACCATCAACAGCATGGGTAGCTGGTACGGCATCTCCTTTAGAATGCTTTTGTTTTTTTAATCCAAAATGTTTTCTGAGATTAGAAGTTTGCCAACCAAACTTTTTAACTACTGTTGCTAATTTAGATAGCTGTTCGATCGCCCATTTTTGACCAACCATCACAGCAGAGAATCCAATTCCTGCTCGTGCTTTTTTTCTACCTGATGTTAAATCCACATCAGCTTTAACATACTCAAAAACAACCCCGCTAATCGGATAAACTTTACATAATTCAGATATGACTCTAATTTCTAGTTGTCTGTTAGCTCGAATCGATGGAGCTACCTTTTTATTTCTGCGATTATCAAATCTTTTTTGACGATGTGCTCTTAATTCAAAAGCCAGTTTACGGTTAATGCGTCTACCTCTTCTATTCCTTCGCATCATAGCTCGTTGCTCCATCCGCTTTTTCACAGGTAAAAAGGGTAGAACTAGATGAGCAGTAAATAAAGTAACTTTACTACTTTGGACACCTATCCCTGAGTATTTTTTTCCTGGATCGAGACCTATAACAATAGGTTGTGTTTGTCTTCCTGATGGCTCAAAAGTTAACTGAATGTAGTATTGCCCTAATTTGTTCCACTTGCCAATTGCTTTGTTCTCACGCACTAATTTGCGAGCTTTAGAGCATTTGGTTGGCATTAGTGGTTTATTATCTTTGTCTACTACTGGTACTCTTTGCACTATGGATATAATCCTTTGTTTAAGTTTTAGTCACCTCGCACACCTTAATTAAAATGTCCTCCCGAAAGACAAGCCACTTAAATCAGAAGTTTTGCAGATAATCCAGACTGGTGAAGTATCTGGAAGTGCGTATCAAATTAAGGCTCATGTGCTATTCAACACTTACGTTATCAGACTGAATTCTGACAATCTAAGAGCATAATCGCGAGATTTGCTCTTAGTAGTTGAAACTTAACTTATGGTTTTTTAAGAATTGTAGCTGGGATTGCTACTAACCAAGCTTAAGTAGCTGAAAAAGTCAGGCTATCAGGTCTCGCTAAATCCCCAGTTAGGATAACACCTCGGCGATTGGCTTCTAAGTGGCGCACGATTTGATAGACTGTTTCTACCTCTTCTGCTGCGTTGGCTTTTTCTGCCAGAACCGCCAGTGAAAGAGGTTCCTCCGCTCCCTTAAGCACTTGCATTACCCGCTTCTGCAAATCGAGAATTGAGGCAGCCGCTTTTTTGCCTGCTTCCACTCCAGGTT
>JASJDA010000431.1 GCA_030065755.1 Prochloraceae cyanobacterium
CTTCTCTTAATTGATGCTCTAATAAGGCTGCTAAGTTATGTAATCCATAATTCCTTCTGGCAATTATTCTACAATAGGTTTTTATGTGGGGGTCTAACCATTCTTTGTTTTTAGTATCTCTGATTTCTTGGATACCTTGTATTACTTCATCAAAGTCTGGTCTCCGTCCTAACTCTTTTTGTTTTTTATGTTTGGCTAATTGTATTAATGCGTCACTATTGTAATCGTATATGTAATTCCCGATTGTTTTAACATTCGTAGAACTGCATTGATCTGGGAATAAACCCATCGGATTACACCATATTAGCCTAGGGACTGGAATCCTATATCTGGCTAATGATTGTCTGATTTCTGATGGTTCTAAGACTCCATAGTAAAATCCTACTACTCGAGCGAACACTTTTACATCGATACTTACTCCCATATTTATTGACGGAGTATATATTAAAACGTCTAGCTTTTCTTGTTTTAATTTAGAGTTAATATTTTCAACGAATTCTTTGCCTTCTTTGGTTTGAGTGAATTGACGATCGACTACCAAGATTTTCTTATTTGGGAATAACTGGTTCAGTTTGATTTCTAAGGCTCTGGCTTCTTTTTGCGAGTCTACTGGTATTAGTACTTTTTTCCCTTTCGCTATTAGTTTAAGCAGTTTGGCATATACTTTGTCTTTAGCTTTTTGGGAAATATATAATTGAATGTGCCACGGCTTTGGTGCTTTGTGGGTGTTAACGATCGTTGTTATTTTTGTTTGCGGATAGAAGGATCTAAAATAGTCGATCGGCAAGTCACTTAAGTCCGCATCTGCTAAGACTAACATTCCTCCATTGCCCAAGCATTCTGGTATTTTATCTTCTAACCCAGATAAAATCATCGATCGCTTCTAACTAGGGGAAAACTTCGATCGTAAATCTCTTCACTGCCAAAGCTGAGAAATTCTTTGAAACTTATGTACTCGATCGTCTCTAGTTTCTCTTGTGAGATTTCATCTATGTCTCCGGCTGACTATTAAACTAAGCAAGTCAGTCACCTGACCTGCTCGTCTTCAAAACCGTACGTGAGACTTTCACCTCATACGGCTCCTCAGAAACACGATTCTTGTCACGAACACTAGTCAAAACAGGGGTATCGTTAATCCATTCCCATTTCTCGTGAGAGAATAGGTCATTGAACCATTTGATTGACCTGTTATATTGCTTATCCAGTTCTTTTTGGTGTTGGTATTGAGCAATTAATTTAAGGTCTTCCCAAGTTTTTTCGTCATGGCAATGTCTGTGAAGAAGTTGGAGATTTTTATAACTGCTATCACCCCCAGCTTGGCGTGGGATGATATGGTCGATTTCCATAACGTCTTCATGTTTAAAACTTAATCCGCAGTGTGGGCATTTTCCTTCTTGCCATTTAAGCATTTTAGCAATGCTAGTTGGCATGTTTGGGTGAGAGCCTAATCTGCTGCTCCAGTAAACCGTGTCCCCATCGTAAGGAGAGCGCGTGTTTTGTACTTTTATGAATTTCTCTCCTTGAGTTTTCCTTCCCTTTTTCCTGTTCTTCTTTTTTGACTCGTCATAGTTTGTTTTATGGTCGAGCAACTGAGATTTCCCATCGGAAAATACCCAGTTATCCCCTTTTACTGTTTTAAAGTATTTGGGTTTTTTGAATTTCCAGGATTTATTGGGATGCCTTTTATCTGCCCATTTCTTGAGCTTCCAGAAGATGAGGCTGTCTACTTTTGAGAAAATTCTGCTACACACGGAATATCTGTAGTAGTTAGACCATCCTCTGATGATGGGGTTTAGTTTACTGATTAAAGCTTTTTGCGGGGCGGCTTTGTATCTATCAATTATTTGGGATATCTCCCTGTAATGTCTTAGATACTTTTCTTTTGATGGTTTAATGTGAAGGGTGTAGGGTTTAATTTCTCTTTTTGAGGTTTTGTTAGCATGATGTCTACCAGTTTTATAATGTCGGATGTTAAATCCGAGAAAGTCAAATCCTGGTTTTTGTTTTTCATGCCTGTTTAAAGAGTGACAAACTCTTGTTTTTTCTGGCTTTAGTTCTAATCCTAAGTGAGATAACCAAGTTTTTGTGATTTCCTTTGCCTCTTTTAGTATTTTGATGTCTTTGTGTATTATTACAAAGTCATCAGCATATCTTATTACACCAAGTGACATTTCTTTCTTGTAAAGGGATAGCATTCTTCCCTTAGAATCTCGGATGGTTTTACCTCTTATCCAAGTTTTAAGATGTCTTTCTAGCCCGTGTAATGCGATATTTGCTAGTAGAGGCGAAATCACTCCTCCCTGTGGTGTACCTTCAATGGACGGGAATAATTCTTTTCCATCCTGTATTCCCGAAGTAAGCCATGCTTTTATCTGCCGTTTCATGGCAGGAAAGGTATTTAATTTTTCGATTAGGACTTTATGGTTTATTTTGTCAAAACATTTTGCTATATCTGCATCAAGCACATATGCCGTCTTAAGGCATAGTGTTGAAAATATTGCTTCTATAGCATCATGACAGCTTCTACCAGGTCTAAAACCATAAGAGTTAGGCTCAAAACGAGCCTCCCACTCAGGTTCGAGAGCAAGTTTTATTAAGCATTGCCTAATGCGGTCTTCCATAGTTGGAATTCAAGAGCGGTCTTTTTTCGTCTTTTCCTGGTTTGGGAATCCATACTCTACGTACGGATTTGGCTTTGTCAGTTAGTGGTTTTAGCGTATATACCAGTTCTAGACGTTGTTTGGGTGTTAGGGATTTAATCCCGTCAACACCTGCCGTTTTCTTGCCTTGGTTGTCGGTCGTTACCCTTCTAACCGCTATTGCCTTAGCAAATAAGCTACGGAGCAGTAGTTTTTGTAATCTGCGGATAGCTTTGACATCGCCACGAAGACTTGCTTGATAAATCCGTCTCTGGAGAGAGAATACGACTTTTTCAGCCCTTTTCCAAGGGATTTGATGCCAGTATTCAATTTTACTTTTTCGGTCTTTCAATGACTTACTCATCGGTAACTTTGCTCTGGAGTTGATAGCTTTATCATTCATGTTTCCGCGTGTACGTCAGCTTATCCTTGAGAATTACCTCAGCCCTTTTGGGGCTGCTAGAAAAATCTGGCTAGGCATTTGCTTTTTACACAATCTCACCTCTGAGTTACCTACAGTAGTAGAGTTTTCATCTTGGTTGACTACTCAATGTATCGACCCATTGAGAGTAATCCCAGAGGTTAATTCGTTCCCAACTAGCTTTGGTTCTAACCTTAGAATTCCTTAAAATCACCTGGGTTGTTTTGGGTGCAATCAATCACTAGTTTAGAGTTTAAAGTGATTGACTTTTTCTGGCTAGAAATTCCAGATTTCTAAACCCTTGGTCGTGTTTTGACCGCAGCGTATCAGCCTTTTCGCTACTGGGACATTATGGTGACATTTCTGGTTTTCAGCATTTAGCTTGTTCTTAGTTAGTTGCTTGCCGAGTTTCTATCTTTAGGCTGATAGATATCGACGTTTATCCCCGCTTTACGGATTGATGACCATTCGCTACCGTAGGGGATATGCTTTTACTCCTGCACCTGGAGAGATGGATTTGTTTGTCTCTTATCAATCTTTTTTTTTGGAGATTATTAAGATTAGGTATTTTTGTTACATTTCTTCAACTTTCACAGTTGTAGGTACAACTTTATACCAGGCTCACCATCAAGCTAGTTAAGTTGTCAAGGTTCGAGAAAGATTAAGGCACTTTCTCATTATTCCTTGCGGCTAATCCCTCAAACTTACACCCTATAAGAGCTTAAGCTGACTTCTAGCCAACGAATCGCACTTAAGATCTGTCCCCACCAGGCGATCTTTACTTGATATCCCCAGCTTTCTAATAGTGAGATCGTTTTCTTATAGACATGAACCACACTACGATTATTGACCGCTCCTGCATCGGCAAACAACACTATTTGTGAACTTTTATTACAACCAAGAAAATCTAAATATTGTTTTAATAATTTCTCACTCCCAGCAAAATTTCCTCCACTCGCGCCAATAAATGGTATTCCCAGTCGGTTGGCTGCTATTTGGGGCTTAAACCCTATTCCTTCTGCTAAGCCGATAAAATTACTATCAGCTCTACTTTGTATCGAAAATTTGGGCATATATAATGCGCGCCGCTACGCGGATCCCGAAGGGATCGGCAACTCCCCTGACTTTAGGTGCGATGTCGGTCGAGACGCCCTTTTTCTCTCTCCTGCTAGCCAGACGTATTTCTGCCCGTCGGTTGGATTATTTAGCCTTACCTGCCACCCAATATACTTTCCCTGACCGTTAGCGATCGGACATAAAATTCCCTCCCCTCTTACTAAAAGACTCCGTCCTCCCTCCTTTACTCCTGGTAGGCGATCGTTTACTGGGCTATGAAGCTTCTGCCATTGGCTCACCGATCTACAGCCGCTTTCAGAGATTAGTCGATCTTGCTCTTCAATATTATCGGTGATTACTGAAAAACGCGATCTCAATCTTTCTCTGTCAGCTACACTCAAGCTCAATTGATCTGATACTTTTCTTATTTCGATATCTAATTGGGCGATCGATAAACCATTATCTCTCGTCTTACTTTGCTGCTGCTCTTTTTCTCGTTTCTCTAATCGCTCTAATTCTCTCCAAGCTGCACCAGGATTTGACTTATTATATGATGCACGTGTGCTGATCTGCCTCCACATCATGGCCCCAAGTGCATCTGGCCTTACTTGTTCCCAGTCTGGCGGCTTGGCTTCTCGATAACGGCAATGTACCAACAAAGTCTCTAAGCTTTGCCTACAGTCTCTTCTCAGCCCCCAACATATTGGGCATTCACCAGAAGTGAAATATCTCCAGCTCATAGGGAAACCTCCCATGAACTAGATAAGTTTGATTTAATTGTCAAGTAGAATTCACATACGACTCTGTATACCTTCACGATGGCTTCTCCCACAAAGGTTTTTACTGCCTGCTAAATTGTTAAATTTTCCTTAAATTATTAATTCTCTCGTGGGCGAATTTTCGATCTACTTATTCGCCCACTTTGACTCGACTAATTCAGTAGAAAAAGAATTAGAAATCTTCTACTTGCTGAGAGTTGCTAATTAATTTCTTTTGGTTATTAGCTGGAGGTAATTGTTCTAATTCAACTAATTACACTTCACTAACATCATCGGCAAATCTCGATGAATATAATTGATTGCCCTGGCTTTTAGTAAACTCAATTAGTTGTTTTATTCGCTCTGGTTTATAAAGTTTTTTTTCTTGAAAGGATAACATCATAATACCTCCATTTTTAGAGAATTACCTAGCATATCTGTTTCTCCAATTTTGAATATTCCGGCTTTACAATCGACCCTGTATTGACGCGGAGAGCCAGGAAAATAAACTATTCCATTATTACTTTCTGGCAAATCGAATCCATTTATAAACATCGACGTGCTTCCTTTTGTCTTGAATTGTTTTTACGTTAGTCTCGATTTAAGGCTTTGAAAAAAGGCACAAGAATCCTATTGCATCTCCTGTTTTTTCTATCTAATGAGATGCATTAATGTGCGTTATTAATTAAAGGAGAAATATTACTTTCTCCCCTAATGGTTGTTTAGAATTCTGTTTCTAATTCAATCCCGTATTTCTGATCGTAGAATTGCCAAATATTATCCTGGTCTCCTTGACGATAAAAACGATTGGCACTTAGTTTAGGATCTGGCTGCTTGCCAATCATCGCATCCAACTCGCCAGCACCGTAGATATCCGTGTTTTTGTCTAGCTCGATTTCTACGGCGTTTAACGCTTCTAGTTTTCTGCCTTCTTGCTCTTGCTCAAGGTAATGATTTATCATTGTTAGTATCTGTTTAAAATTAGAATAAGATCTATGTGCGATGTGCTTTCGAGACTCTAATCTTTAATACATCGCATCATACTCCCTAATAAAAATAGTACTGTATACAGTACTATAAGTCAAGTACTGTATACTAAAAATAGTTAAGTAATTGTTTTTTGTGGAAAAGTTTGTCATGAATGGCAGAGGTAATCCTGAGTTTGGAACTAAATACGTCAAACAACCTCTAGGAGATAAACCTTTAAGCAAAAAGCAGCTTCAAGTGAGATTAGAACAAGATATCCACGAAGAATTAATGCAAATGTCTGCTCAAGAAAGATCTAATTTTGTTAGAGCTGCGATCGCCAAAGCACTTGAAGAAAAAAGAAAAAGAGAAGCTACCGCTTAAAA
>JASJDA010000432.1 GCA_030065755.1 Prochloraceae cyanobacterium
ATGATTGGGAAAATCGTTAAAGGCACTTATTTCAGAGGAGTTTTGGACTACTTAGCTAATAAAAAGCAGTCCAAACTCATCGGTGGCAATATGTTGGGTACAAATCCCAAATCTTTGGCCGATGAATTTGAACTATCGAAAAAACTCAACCAAAAGTTAAAGAAAATAGTTAATCATGTTAGTTTGTCTTTACCGCTCGACGAAACAGTAGATGAGCCTACTTGGAATTTGATTGCTGACGAATATATCGAAGCAATGGGGTTTAAGGGAAGTCAGTATGTGGTTTATAGACATAGCGATCGCGCCCACGACCACATTCATATCGTTTCCAGCAGAGTTAAACTAACCGACGGGACTACAGTGAGTGATTCTTGGGATTATCGCCGTAGTGACCAAATAATTAGAAATTTAGAGCAGAAATACCAATTAACCCCCATTCAGTCATCCTGGTCAAAAGAGCGCACTTCTATAACAAGAGAGGAGCTGCAATACTTGAAAAAGACTGGAGAACCCAGCGTCAGAATTCAATTACAAGAGACTATCGATCGCATTGCTAAAACTGCTAAAACTATGCCCCAGTTCCTGGCCATTTTAGAAAAGTCGGGAATTAAATATAACCTTCACTCTCACAGCAATGGCAGCATTAAGGGGATCAGCTATCAACTAGAGGAAATACATTACCCAGGTTATAAACTGGGTAGGGCTTACAGCTTTTTTGGTCTGACCAAATACCGCCAAATCAGCTATTCATTCGATCAAGACTCCCAAACCAAAGAAATAGAAGCTTTAAAGATAAATACCCGTTCAATCCTAAATAAACTAGCCAATGAGTCGTCTACCTCGTCATTGTCGCTAAAAACGGGGACAGAAGGAACAACGAGACTGCAACGTCAATTAGAATTAACTCACCACAGTTCAAGCAATAAACCCGAAGAACCGTACTGGACAAAAGAAATCCTATCTAAACCAGACAGTACAGTTTTAACACCCGCAGCAGTTATACCAACTCCTTTACTTTTTATTCCTGAAAAGAAAAATTCCAAGAAATCGAAAAAGCTACTGCTAGAACTAATTAAACTCTATGGAGTTCAATATCTCGCACTTATTGAGGCATTGGATGGCTCTGAGCATATTGAGATACAAGCATTGATTAACTCCGAGCGAGACTCTGTTACAAATACTCAGAAAACCAACGCTCGCCCTCCCACTACAAATATTTCCTCAACCGACCCACAAGACACTCAGAACAATGAGATCTTAACGACTGAATTAACCCCAGAGCTAGAAAATGAGGCCAGAGCCATATCGAAAATTTTGTGCGAATGTGCCAAATACGGAACCAAGCGCAGCAAGGACAATTATTCCCTAACTAGCCACAAAAACCATTGCCAAATTAACTGGAATCCTATAACGAAACGATTAATTCTCACTGATACCGAGCAAGACAAACGATTGCTCGAAGTTATTGTCGAAAAGGTTATTCACTTCTCGCCCGCCCAAGATGAGCAATTATTCTGTCGAGATGTGGCTCAAACTATGAAAAAGTATTTAGAAGAATATTTAGCCAAAGAAAAAGTGATTAATTGCGAGCCTGAATGGGAGCTGTGAGGTACTCCCAGACTAAAATTGTCTGTATTTCTGTAAATCTGGTAGTTTCTCAATGTTAAACTTTCTCGGGTCGCAGTTGGGTTTTGTCGAGCGCGGTTCGAGCTGGTCAGTTATCTCCGCAGCTGATTGTCAAGTTCGATTCTAACGCAATTTGGTTCGATTCTAACTCAATTTGGTTCGATTCTAACTCAATTTGGTTCGATTCAAAGTTAGAATCGAACCCCGTCGAGGCTGAAATAGGGGAAATGGGAGATGGTCACAATTTAATTTAGATTATTTGTTCATTCCTTGAAACCTAGAAAAAATTTCTTTATAGGTATTGTTCGGCTCCATATTACTTATGTACTTAGAGAATAATTCGTCGAAAAAATGCGGTAGTTTAAGGGAGTAGAGGGGGTCTTTAGTTATCCGAGCGTGTCAGGGTATAAGGAGAGGACAAAAGAAGAAAATGTATTACATTCACCCTGCTGGCTGCCGTTTTTGAGAGCCATTTTTAAGCTTATATAAGCGGTATTGGTGTCGGGTCAAAAAGAGGTAACGCTCGGGTAATAAATGGGTAACCCTCGGGTAAAAATAGGGTCATTTACTAGCTTGAATATATAGACAATTTAGAAAATGTTTAGTAAAAAAAATGAGTATTTTTTCGAGAAAAACCTGTTAAGATGACCCTGGTTTGACCCGAGGGTTACCCGAGCGTTACTATCTCAAAAAAGGTATAAGATGCTACAGAAAAAACTGGCAGATTAGTAGCAATAAGTTTAATCTAATCTTAACGAAATACCAGGAATAAAGAAGGGATTGAAAGAGAGAGGATGGGATGTAAAAAATCTCTTTGTGTAAATTTCTCATGTTCTGCGATCTCTTTGAGATCCGCTATTCGGCACAGGACGGCAGAAAGGCGAGCGAGATAGGAGGAGCGGAAGAAATTGAAGCTTGACTCTATTTTAGTTAAGGTTTAAAATAAAAACATCCCAACAAACGATCCCAAAGCCGAGTGCAGGTGCGCTAATGAGCAATATAGAACAAAGACTCAATTTCATCGACCAAAGAATGCAGCAAATCAGGAATTCAGGCGAAATAGCAGCGCCAAATACGTGGATACAAAAATTCTATGTACCCAAGAATGGCAAGCGATATGAGTACTATCGTTTAATGAAAGCCTGCAGTCGCAAGTCAAAAACAGGGAAAATCCAGGGACAAATAGAAAGATATCTTGGCAAGCTAGGAAGTAAGTTATATAAGAGGTTTACGGCAGCGATCGACCGCCGAAACCAGTTACAGAAACTAGAAAAAATCTACCAAAAACTGTTGGCATTACTTGAGTCCGAATTGGTTAGTGTAGGTATTTTTTACCAAAGTGGTTATAAAGGTGAAGAGGCCCAAATACCTAAACTAACCAATTCAAAGAGCGATAATCAAGATACGATCCACCAAATAGCCGATCTGGCAAGAGCGCACCGAATAGCGGATCTGGCAAGAGCGATCGTTTTGATACAGAAAAACCAGGAAAAGTTATGGAAGTGGTTAGTGGAAGTAGGAGAAAAGGTGGGGATTGCGATAGGAGAGCACGATTTGCTTCGCGGCGCGACATTCGCATCATCAAAGTAGTCGCGATCGTCAATTACGCTAATTGAAAATATAATCTACATCGTTATATAATTCTAAATCGATGCAGGTGGAAAGTTGTCAGAGAATAAAATTTCAATTTTTCATTGGGGGGGGGAATATCTTAATTTAAATGTCACCGTTTATGGATCTTAACGGCTTTTGCTATCATAACAACTGGTTGCATGATTTGTTGATTGCCAGTTCGCTCTCATGGTCGAAGAGCTCTTCAAAATACCTGACCACAAAATCCGTTAGAACCAGAAACTGGCATTTTGTCAAGAGCATTAAGATGCGATTCCCCTTGCTTACCCCCAAAGTCAACAGAAGTTACTGAATCGAATTGAAATGCGATTGTTCGCGATTACTGATGAGTAATTTTCCACTGAGATATCAGACTAAATGCCCAAATGGTCAATGTAGCTCCTATTAAAAGTCCCAGCCATGACCCCCAGACCGGAATCGTAAAAGCACCAATTTGAAATGACCAGTGAGTAAACAATCTAATCAAATGTAAGAGTGCAACTAAAGCAAAAATAGTTGCCGAAATCAAAATATAATTTTTCTCACTCATTTTTTAATCCTGCCTATTGTATCGATTGAGGACTAAAGAGATTTATTCTCATACTAAGATCGTGTCTCAAATAAAAGAAAACTGCTGGGAAATTGCTATTTTTGTAACAAATATTTATTTACTCAAAGAGAAAATAGAGCATCAAATGCAGAAAATCAAAATCAAGATTTTAAGATTAGTTAATGAGGCTTTTTTATTTTAATGCTTTAAATGTACTGGCAACGGTCTTGAATTTTACTCCTAAGTCCATATATCATGGGCTTAGTATTTCGTACACTGTAGCTATTTATTCACTCAACAAGAAAGAATATAAAGGTAGAGAGGGCTGTTTTGGCTCGGATCGACTGTAATTAAATTAGTTTATGAATACTAACATTTTAGGCGATCGCTTTCAAATTATCAAATATCTAGGCGAGGGAAGTTTTGGTCAAACCTATTTAGCAGAAGATCTTCAATATTTTCACCGTCGATGCGTAGTCAAGCATTTGCGACCAATAGTGGGTAGGCCAGAAAGGTTGGACATAATTAAAAGTTTATTTAAAAAAGAAGCTCTAAGTTTAGACAAACTGGGTCAATTTCACTCTCAAATTCCTTCATTAATCGCTTATTTTGAAGAAAATCAACAATTATACTTGGTTGAAGAATTTATTGAAGGGCACGATCTTCGTAAAGAATTGATTCAAGGAAAAAAGTGGACAGAATCAGAAGCACTTGCCTTATTAGAAGATATTTTAAAACCTTTAGATTTTCTTCACGAGCATAATTATATACATCGCGACATCAAACCTTCCAACTTAATGCGTCGTCGAAAGGACGGTCAGATCGTGTTAATAGACTTTGGAGCTATAAAAGAAGTAATTCAAACCCAAGTAATTAATGGTAGAGAAGAAACCCAAAGAGGCACGATCGTAGGTACTCCTGGTTATATGCCATGGGAACAAGCCTCTGGAAAACCTAAATTTGCCAGTGATATTTATGCAGTGGGTGTAGTAATAATTCAAGCACTAACAGGATTACCTCCCTCTCAACTAGAAGATTTACAAACTAGGCAATTATTGTGGACAAACCTGGTAACAGTCACTCCAGGGTTTAAATTAATTCTAGAAACAATGACAGCAATCGATTTGGAAGTGCGCTATCGAACAGCATCAGATGTTTTAGTTGCACTCTTTCAACTAAAAGAAAATTCCTCACGGTTGAGTCAAAAAGATCTAACTACAGTAATAACAAGACAATTGACAGTAGTGGAAACAGAAAGCACTAGCTCTGTTGCTTCTTCAAAAATAACGACTAATTTAACCCCAGCAAGAAAAACTATTGCTCAGCAGAGTTGGCGTTTAGCACTAGCCATTAGCTTAGGGATTGGCACTCTAGTAATAGGAATGCGACACTTGGGAATTCTAGAACTTCTAGAGTTGAAAGCTTTCGATCGCCTGATGGTCTTGCGTCCTGATGAGGGAAAAGATCCTCGTTTATTAATAATCAAGGTCACTCAAGCCGATATGTACTTGAACGAACAAAAACCAGAACAAAGGCGGGGGGCATCATTATCTGAAAGTAGTTTAGAAAAATTATTACAAAAACTCAAGCCATATCAGCCTAGAGTCATCGGCTTAGATATTTATTACGATTTTCCCGTTAGAGCAGAGCGCTCTGAATTACTGAAGTGGTTTCAACAAGACGATCGCCTCATAACTGTATGTCTCGTAAAAGATAAACAAAGCGCTCCTGGAACTTCACCTCCTCCGGATATTCCTTCGTCCACCTGGGGAGCGAGGGTTGGTTTTAGCAACGCGATGGTCGATCGCGATGGCGTACTTCGTCGCCAACTCTTAGGATTAGCTCCTCCCAAGCGCTCTAAATGCGCCATAAGTAATTCTTTTAGTCTCTTACTCGTATTGCGGTATTTGGCTGCCGATAAAATTGAGGCACGGAAAACAGAAACTAATGCTTTGCAAATTGGTAAAATAACTATTAAGCGAGTAAGAGAAAATACGGTTGGGTATCATCAGATTGACTCTCGAGGCTG
The DNA here is from genome assembly GCA_030065755.1 of Prochloraceae cyanobacterium. GTDB lineage: Bacteria > Cyanobacteriota > Cyanobacteriia > Cyanobacteriales > JASJDA01 > JASJDA01. The sequence continues at coordinate 5,817 of JASJDA010000432.1, forward strand.
GCAAATGATGCTCAATTACCGTTCTTCGAAAGTCCTAGCATCCGAAATCACACTAACAGAAGCTATTAATGAAAATAAGCTTACTGCCGAACTAGTCCGAGATCGTATTGTTCTGATCGGAACTGTGGATCCCACATTTAAAGATTTTCATCTAACTCCCTATAGCCAGGGTTATTACGACAAAAAATCAGGGGTGGAAATACAAGGACACATGGTGAGTCAGCTACTTAGTGCGGTACTCGACAAACGTCCGTTATTGTGGTGGTGGCCTAAATGGGTGGAAAATATTTGGATTTTAGGGTGGTCAATAATAGGAGGAATAATCGTTTCGAGAGCGAGATCGCCGAGAACGTTGATGGCGAGTGCCGCTGGAGGGCTGATTATCTTATTGGGATTTTGCTATTTGCTGCTCCTACAAGGAGGCTGGATTCCCCTAATACCGCCGTTGTTTT
>JASJDA010000433.1 GCA_030065755.1 Prochloraceae cyanobacterium
GAGTTTCGCAGAAAGCTTGTTCAAGCATTGGCAATTGTGGCTAATTGTCGTTCCCCAGAAGGGTTAACTAACCAGATTATGGAAAGTCTCAGGAGAGGGGAATCTCACAGTTATTGGGATGATTTCAAAGCAGGGGACCCGATCGGTACCAGAGCTAAGCCTGAGTGGGAAGTAATCCCAGGAGAACCTTATCCTCTGTTTTTACAATACCTTGAATATCAATTAGGAGGGCCACACGACACCGATGAGCAGAAGCTAGAAAAAGCCTTAGATGTTTTGGAGCGCCCCAAAAAAGCATTCCAGCACTGGAAACAGTTCCTCAGAAAAGTAGAACTACGAGCTGCAGAGGTTAAAAAAGCCAAAGAGCGTGGGGTATCGATTCCAGCAGCTCCCACATGGATGAATGAAAAAGAATACCCCACAGTACCAGAAGCAGCGGCAGCAGCGAATTATATTCAAGAAGAAGCCAGCACGGGCGATCGCGCGATTTCAGAAGCCAAAGAAATTTTAAGTGATGTTTTGCCCTCAGTTACACCCGTTGAGAAAAAATCCTCTCTATCGGGTCTAGAATCGCCAAGCAAGCGATTATCATCTTCATCTGGGTCTAACATCGATAAGCCTATTGAAAAGCTCTCTGAGGAGCCATTATCACCCAAGGACGATCTGGAATCCTCTGAGCCATTAGACTCCTTTAAACAAACAGCCCATAAGGATTCATCTTCACTTAATCAACATTCCCAGCCCCAGAACGATTTTGAAGATCTAACCTTCGAGGACCCTTGGTTAGAGCCAGAGAGTTTTAAATTTGATAAAAATCCTCGAATAGCTGCAGTTCAAAGGAAAATGCTGCGAGCTAAAGAGTTATCACAACAAAATGAATTACTTAAAAAATTAAATGCTTTGTTGAAAGACAATAAAACACGGCGAGCGGCTATTTTATCGCCAGAATTTGCGGAAATTTGGAGTGATAACCACTTGGAAATTATTACCAATGAATTAGGAGAGTTGATTGGGGTAAAACGAAAATTAGAGTAAGCGGTCAGAAGCAGGTATTTACTTCTGCTTCTGATAGTTTGAACTTAAGTTTTTTTTATTGACGAGCGCCAATAACTCTAGGCGCTACTACATCAATTAAAAAATCCCATTAAAAAATCCCATTCTTTCATGTCGTTTATATTCTTCTAACATTTCTTTTAATTTTCTATTATTGTTGAGCAGACAAACTTTCCAATCATTCTCCCAATACTCTGACGAAAAAGAGTCAAGTTTTTCGGCGATTAAATGATAATTTAACGTATAATATAAGGTTCGATTAGAGCCACCATGAGCTGGGAAAAGTTTGCTGAAGAGCATTTCTGTAATTATTAAGTTATCTTTTCTCAAATCTTCTAAAATTCTTCTGACCTGATGCTCAGTTAAATAAGAAAAAACTTGAGATAAAATGTTCAGGGAAGCATAAATCCATCTTTTCTTATCCCATTCTATGTAACCTTCTATCTCGTTAAGACAGTAATCAAATTTCCAAAGAATATCTGCCTTAACTAAAGAGTCTTTACCTGGGGAAAACATCCGCGCCAAAATATATAAAGCATCTTCGTATTTGTTAGTACACAGTAATTTTTTAAAGTTTGGGTAATCAGGGTTCATATTAATTGTTCTAAAGCTTTTTTTTTCCGCTCTGAACCAATTCCGCTCCTGAGCGGACCGCCAGCCCTACTGATTTATTCTCATGCCAACACGTTTCTACTCATCCTACTGATAACCTCGAGCGCTCTCAACAAATTTATCAAGCCTCTTTATCTTCTGTCTTGCTCCCCCACTAGCAAATGGTTTCTCAGTTGAACTACTTCAGGAGTGGTTGACGGTTCATCACAAATAGCATCGAAAAACTTATCTCAAAAGGATATCTACAAATTACTAGTCGGGAACTCGTGACGGCGAAAAAATAAACAGTCTATCTTAAAAAAAATCAAAAGTTATTGGGGTAGGGGGTGACTGCTTGCGAGCGAGAGCGAAGGGAAATTTAAATATTCTTGTTTAACTCAAAAGTTATCACCAAAGCACAGAAGCAGCAGTCACCCCCTGCTCACTGAATTTTTTTTAAATCTGCTGAAATTATTTTGAGAATAGGGATGCACTTTTAGAAAAGTAAGTAAGTTAAGAGTGATTAACTTATATACTCGGTAAAATAGCACACCTGATGCACCTGCAGTGAGAAGGAAATAAATTAGGGTCAAGAAAATAGAATGGGGCATAACAAACAATTGAACCCTCTAAAATAAATAAAAAACTAAAAGATGAATCGATCAGGTTCAGTACTCGGAAAAATGTCAGGATTAAGTTAAGAATTTTAATAACACAAGAGGATATTATGGCCACAATCAAATTATACCAACTGTCCCGTGCTGGCGATTCTTTCGTCAAATGGAGCGGTCCGGACGGAGATACTCACTCAATCGATGCTATGAATCCAGCTCCACCTGGTCAATGGGCTATTACGCAGGATTCTAACGGGCAATTTGTAATGGCCTATAGACCAGGGGGATTTCCTGGTGGTCCGGCTGACGGTGAATTGGTCGTTTCGCTAAAGGGAGCTCCATCCATTGCAGCAACACTCTTGCATGAGGAGGATGACTTTCCTCGCAAGTATTACTTTGCAACCGATGGTGGAGGTAGTAATCCACTCGGTCACGCGGCCTTCATTCTTCGAGCTGAGGGCATAAGCGATATGCCCGTAGCTCGTTGGGCGAACTTTCGGGTTATGGTAGTTGCTCCTTAATCAGAGCCATTTCATTCTAAATCTATATAGCGTTTCCATTTGAAATGTAAACTAAAAATTCTTTCCCAATAAGCAGATGTTAGCCTTTTAGAGGTTTGGCTGTTCACGAATCATTTGGAATCGCTATATTAATTGTGTGAACCAAACCTAAATATAAACCCAACTGCCTAAGATACTAACTCTTAGTCGCCTTTTGGATGCTTATGCATATACGAGATTACCTTCTCCAACCCTGTTTAAGCCCTTGGACGCTGGGTTAATCTTTTTTTGTACATCGGATTTATTGACTTTTTTTGCCAATAATACTACGCGCTGATCCCCACCGTAGCCAGCATCATTGCTTGACAATGAAGATTGCCCCATCACCGCAGCAACCACCTGTCTTAACTTTACTTGTATCGAGGTTAATATTTGAACCAACTCTTAACTCAATAATATGACATCCTCTTTCGAGCGTTCTAGTTGCCCCATTGTAAAGTACCAAGTGTCCTTGTCCCGATGAAGCTGGAAGTAATCTAATGTTTTGGTCAATAATATTGTCATCAAGGACTATATCGCTAGCGATCATTGCTGTTTCGCCACCACAGATTTTATTGGGATTATTATCGGGGGACCCCTCTACCACCGACATAATTAAAGCCTGTTGGCTCGACTTATCTACATGAATAGCCTTAGTCAAAATAGGACTCATGAGTGTTCGCCAAACATATGTATTTAAAAATCCACGAGTCTTGTAGTAGCTAAGGTACTCGATATTGTTATTCTTACACTGAGGTTTATTATCTTCTATCCATAAATCCAACTTGGATCCGGCTAGAATTTCTATTGTGCCCTCTGTACATGGATTGGAGCCTTGGTGAGCAAGGACAACTGCGCGTTTGTTGGTATCCGAGAGTTTCCCATATCCAAAGTTCACTTTCGTTACATCTTGATAACCCTTACACAGATCATCACCAATTCCGTAAGGATACTCCCCATCACCTATAACAACGCTGGCATTCCAAAAATGTATTTGTTCTGATTTGCCTGTATGTCTAATCTTCAAAATAGCTCGCCCTAGAGCATAACCTCTGTCGTCAATAGGAAGATCAAAAATTTTCTTAGAAGATTTAAAATTGCATGTGAGTGGTACGTTGTGATCTAATAAGAACTCTTGATGCACTAAAGGCTTGCAAGGATTCCCCCCATCTTCACCTACACTCGCTGTCAATTGTGAAAAATGGAGTGGAATACTGAACAACAATATAACTAGTAATGACAAAAGTGGACCGTTCATCTCTTGATCCTTTTTGTGTGGCCAACTATATTCAACCAAACTCTGCAGCCTAGCGATATCTATTTACCGCTTTTTGACGAAGAGGGCAATATCATCGACATCGAGCGAAGACATGGCAACACTACTTGATGTGTGTCTCTAATCCAATAAGGTCAAGGCAGTAGGGCTATTGTCTCTGCTGTCTAGGTCGGAATATAGCGATTAGATGGTATGGAAAAGCTAATCCTAAGCTTTGAGAAAAATATATGCTTCCGCTAGTGATAACCTTAAATTAACTGTTAATTAACTGTTGAGTCGAGATGATAGACCTAACGAATATTCACTCACTTTCTGAGTTTCAGAGAAACACCAAGCTCTATGTTGAGCAAATGCAGAAGAGCGAAAAACCTATAGTGTTGACTGTAAATGGTGAAGCTCGATTAGTCGTCCAAGATGCAAAAGCCTACCAAAAACTTTTAGACCGCTTGGAATATATAGAAACTGTAGCTGCCCTCAAACAAGGAATAGGTGAAATTGAGGCAGGAAAAGGAGTTTCAGCCAAAGAAGCACTACTTGGCTTAAGAGAAAAATATGATATTCCAAGTTAGTCTTTCCCCATCAGCGATTGTGGATGCTGAAGAGGCGTATCTCTGGTTGAAAGAACAAAATCAAGAATTTGCTGATACGTGGTTTAATGGACTTACTGAAGCGATTAATTCATTAGAAAAACTTCCCGCCCGATGTCCTGTTGCTCCTGAAAGTAAAGAACTAGATAGAGAAGTTCGTCAACTGCTCTATCGAAAATCAAAAGGGACTTCCTACCGAATCCTTTTTGGTATCTCTGGAGGGGAAGTATACGTATATCGGATTCGCCACACCGCACAACAGTATCTTAGCCAAGAAGAATTAGACGTTTAACCTTAACTCCGATTACTTTTCGGAGACATCCAAACCAAATAGCTGACGGTTAATCTCTTTATCCAAAAACTTATCTAGCTGTTTATAGATTTCCTCTTTTTGACAGTAGCCAGTTTCTATTAGCTGGAGTACCAATGCCCCTAAGAGAATCTTTTTCCTAGTATCCTCCTTCCGCTTTTTAGCTGATTTAATAGCTTTAAGCTTTTGAATTCTAGCCTCAAGCTGTTTCTTCTTTTCTTCAAGCTCCTTAATCCTATTCTGACGGCTACTACTCACTAGCTACGCTCTAACCTTAACAATACTCAGATTATCAAAAGCGCTCGTTTAAAGCGAAGCTGGTAACGAGCGGCAGCTATCGGATAATCTCAGGCTATGCTAGCATAGCATTAGCCCATCTTTACCGACTGTAAGGAGGTAAAGCGCACTTATATGTCCTGCGGACAAGTGCGCTAGGGGGAGGATTCCCCCTAGAACCCCCATATTGGCTTCACACTTTTTCGATCGCGGTAGGTTAATATATTGGCTATTTATCACTTCTCAGCTCAAATAATTTCTCGCAGTGGTGGGAAGAGTGCCACGGCATCAGCCGCCTATCGAGCTAGAGAAAAAATCTATGACCAGCGTACTAAACAAACCTTTGACTATCGCTACAAAGGACAAGCAGACTACTGCCAAATCTTAGCACCGCCTAATGCTAAATCTTGGGTAGAAGATCGCGAGCTTTTATGGAATAAAGTGGAGGCAGCAGAGCGAAGAAAAGATAGCCAATTAGCTAGAGAGATTAATGTCGCTCTACCTGTAGAATTAAACCGAGATGAAAAAATCCAACTGGGTTTGAGCTTCGTGAAAAATCAATACGTAAGTCAAGGCATGGTGGCAGATGTAGCTTTCCACGATTTGGACAGCCATAACCCCCATTTTCACGTTATGCTTACCACCAGACAGCTAGAAGGAGAAGGGTTCGCTAGTACTAAAGAAAAAGCATGGCGACCAGATTTTGCTTACAGGAAAGCCAAAACTGATTTGTTAGTTATTGAACGAGCAGCGTGGCAAGATTACGCTAATGCAGCCCTAGAAAAAGCGGGTAGAGTTGAACGTATCGATCGTAGAACTCTTGAAGCACAAGGAATCGAGCGCCTCCCTCAAATCCATCTAGGACCGCAGGTAGTAGCCATGGAAAGGAAAGGCATTCGTACAGCTACAGGAGAAGAGTACAGGCGAATCGACAGTGTTAACGCGGATCTAGCCAAACTACAGATTAAACTCGACATTAACCGTCATCAAATACAAGCAGAAAAAGAACTAGAG
>JASJDA010000105.1 GCA_030065755.1 Prochloraceae cyanobacterium
TTTCGCTAAATACGTACAGCTTGAGTTATTTAGCATTGAGAAATGGAATACAGGATAATTGTACTCCTCCTTGTATTTAGAATCTAAGACCATAGCGCTAGCTTGGTCTTAGAGCTTCAACGTTAGGCGTCAATCTCTCTCTAGACTAAGTTGGTTGGTAACTAGGGATAATGAGGAAGATTAAACAAATCTCGAAAAACCCCTTTTCTGGGAAGGTACAAGACAAATTAGTGCTTATTTTCCGCACAACTCTCGCGATTCGCAGCTCGCACTTATTTTTGCTACGATTTCGCATCTACTATTTCTCTGAAGGCCAAAATTCTCAGATGAATTTTTACACGAAACTACGAACGCTCCTTCACTTTATTCTTCTCAGATGAAGGTATACAAGAATGCCTCAGAAAACTGATGTTATCAAGACTCAACATCACTTGATAGGAAGAGAAGATAAATCTTTACTTATTAAGGTCCTAATTATTTTCATCTTTATTCTACCTAAAGCTGACTTCAGCACAATAGTTTTTGTATGCTCTTATACAAAAGTTATCTTTTTTTTTTCAACATGGCACTAAGTAAAGGCTGAAACTGAACTTAACCGTTGACAAATCGCTATGATTTATCCTTTAGAAGGATTAGGGGCATAATGAATTGCTTAACTCATTACTGCTGGTCGGCAATAAGAATAAGTTTGAAGATTCTTAGACAATTCTATTTCAATAGATAAGATTTTGAAAGCATCAATTGTCTTCCAGACCAGCCGATCGCTTATTTCTTGTTGTCGATAATTTTTGAGAAAGGTCTCAAATAAATGTAAATAATTGTATAGTTTTAAGATCCAATACTTGTCTCGATTTTTCCATTTCCGCATGTGGAGAAAATTGACAATCTCGCTGATTAATGTTACGAGCTGGAAAGCAGTATTTAATTCGATCGGAGTGTTTTGAGAGCTGAGTTTATTTTGTTCTTTAAGACTTAGAGTTCTTACTTGTGCGGGTAGGTCAAGTAACATCAATTCAGTATGATTTGATAAAACAATAGGATAAAATTCTTTTATTTCTGTAGCTAAATAATTATCTACAATAGAGTAAGTACTCTCAGTCAAACCGTCAGACATACAATAATTCTTTACCCCGCTATAATGATAAAAAATGTTAACACTTTACTCATTTTAACAAAGTTTGATTAGAGCAACATAAAAGAAATATTTATAGTATTTATTAAACGTATTGGAAATATTAATATACGTTGAATTAAGACTTCCTCAAAATCCAATGCTTTTGAGAATGGGAATAACAAGTCATGGTTCAAATATTTACCCTCAGCGAGAATAACCCCCTGCTGCTAAAAATGTCTCCTGCCATTGAAATGACAGAAACTCAATTCTTTGAATTCTGTCAGCTTAACCGAGACTTACGCATAGAACGAACAGGGAGAGGAGACTTAATTATTATGCCCCCAACTGGGTCAGAAACAGGAAATAGAAATCTGAAATTAAGTCAACAACTTGCTAACTGGACAGATGAAGATGAAACAGGAATCGCTTTTGACTCCTCTACTGGTTTTACACTTCCTAATGGGGCAATTTTTTCTCCTGATGCTGCTTGGATAAAACGAGAAAAATGGAATGCTATTTCCCCAGAAAAAAGACTAAAATTTGCTCCTATTTGCCCCGATTTTGTAGTTGAATTACGGTCTCCCAGCGATCGCCTACAGCCACTCAAAGATAAACTACAAGAGTATATCGACAATGGTGCGTCTTTAGGTTGGTTAATCGATCGTAAAAATAAAAAAGTTTATATATATCGTCCTGAAATGGAAGTGGAATGTTTAGATAATCCTTCTAGTGTAAGTGACGATCGAGTTTTATCTGGTTTTATTTTAAATCTAGAAAAAATTTGGTAGCTAATAAATTCTTTGCCGCAGTTGTCGGGAAAATGGCAAGGGGGAAAGAATTATTCCTTTCCCCTTTCCCACAATTACTAAGCAGAAACACCTTGGGGTTTAGGTTGCATCTCCTCAATAACTACTTGAGGATTGGCTAGTGTATTATCAGCTTCGCTTGGCGGTACTACTTGCCAGAATTTACCCAGATAAGACTGCCAATTATCTAAGATCGTTTTAGCTTTTTGACTGCCAGTCCTTTCTAAATGAGCAGTAATTAGGTTTTTCAGTTGCTCTTCTCCGTTTTGAGAGCATATCCTTTGAATTTTCACGATTTCTGGGTTAACTTTCTCTGGGAAAGAACCATCTTCATCGAGGAAATAACCCAAACCTCCAGTCATACCAGCGCCAACGTTGCGTCCTACCGTACCCAGGACGACAATTACTCCCCCAGTCATGTATTCGCAACAGTGATCGCCAGTACCTTCAACTACTGCTTGACCTTTGGAATTACGTACTGCAAAACGTTCGCCAGCCCGTCCGTTGGCAAATAAATAGCCTCCAGTGGCACCGTACAAACAGGTATTACCAATAATTACGTTGTCAGCAGGATTGTAAGTGGCTTCAGTTGGCGGGACTATTACTATTTCGCCACCGTTCATTCCTTTCCCTACGTAGTCGTTGGCTTCTCCTTCTAGGATTAAATTGGTGCCGTTGAGGTTAAATGCGCCAAAACTCTGACCAGCAGAACCTTTGAACTTAAGGGTTATTTCCCCTTCAAAACCGTTGTTGCCATATTGAGAGGCGATCGCCCCAGCAAGTCTCGCCCCAACTGTTCGATCGGTATTGACTATTTCGATATTTTGTGTTATGATTCCGCGCTCGCGAATGGCTTTTTGAATCTCTGGATCTGCTAGGATGCGATCGTCTAAAACTTCTCCATTGCTGTGAACCTCTTCGTGGTTCAACCAACTGCGATCGCTCTTCACGTCTGGCAAATTAATCAGACAATCTAGATTCAAAGCTTTGGTCTTAGTTAACTTAACATCTGTCCGAGGGGTTAATAAATCGCTGCGACCGATAACGTCATCTAAACTGCGATAGCCCAACCTTGCTAGGAGCGATCGCACTTCTTCGGCGAGAAAATAGAAGAAGTTAACTACGTGTTCTGGCATCCCTTTAAACTTCTTGCGCAGTTCTTCTTTTTGAGTTGCTACCCCTGCTGGACATTGGTTAGTATGACAAACTCGCGCCATCCAGCATCCTTCCGCAATCATAGCAATGGAGCCGAAGCCGTACTCTTCTGCGCCCATTAAGGCTGCCATTATTACGTCCCAACCAGTTTTCAAACCGCCGTCAGCGCGGAGAATGACTCGATCGCGCAGTTGATTTTCTAACAATACTCGGTGTACTTCTGTCAAGCCCAATTCCCAAGGAACTCCCGCGTGCTTAATAGAACTTAATGGAGATGCCCCCGTACCGCCATCGTGACCGGAAATTTGGATGATGTCGGCATTGCCTTTAGCTACTCCAGCCGCAATAGTACCGATGCCAATTTCTGCTACTAATTTAACCGATACCTTAGCTCTGGGGTTAATTTGGTGCAGGTCGAAAATTAGCTGGGCTAGGTCTTCAATGGAGTAGATATCGTGGTGAGGAGGGGGCGAAATTAGAGTTACTCCAGGCTTCGATCGCCTTAGAGAAGCGATGTAAGCACTAACTTTCTTACCTGGTAATTGACCTCCTTCTCCTGGTTTTGCCCCTTGAGCGACTTTAATTTCAATCTGATCTGCACTCATTAGGTATTCTGGAGTTACCCCAAAACGTCCAGAAGCTACTTGTTTAATAGCAGAACTAGCCTTATCTCCATTGCGCAGACCTTGGAGGTGGGGGAAAGTGGGGGAATTACCATTATTATCTACGTCATTGAGGGTTTTAAATCGGGTTGGATCTTCTCCCCCTTCTCCAGAATTAGATTTACCCCCTAAACGGTTCATGGCGATCGCCAGGGTTTCGTGCGCTTCCCGCGATAAAGCACCTAGAGACATTCCTCCCGTACAGAAGCGCTTGACAATTGTTTCTACGGCTTCTACTTCGTCTATAGAGATAGAAGCGCGATCGCTGTTGAAATCTAATAAGTCTCGCAGCGCTGTAGCTGGACGATCTTGTAAGTATTTTTTATAGACTTCGTAGTGGTTGTAGCCATTGCCATTTTCATTTTCCCTGACTGCTTTATGCAATGTTCTTGCCATTTCGGGGGTATTCATGTGATATTCCCCCGACTTCTTGTAATTGATAAAGCCGAAATTTTCTAGCTTTTTGCTCTTAAGTTCGGGAAAAGCGCGGCTGTGATGGGCGATCGTCTCGGATGCTAAATCTTCTAAACTGATACCACCTAAACGAGAAGTGGTTCCTGCAAATGCGAGGTTAACCACGTCCATTCCCAGACCGATCGCTTCAAAAATTTGTGCCCCGTGATAAGAAGATAGAAGAGAAATCCCCATTTTAGAGAGAATTTTCAACAAACCTGCTTCTACTGCTTTTCTATATTGCTTGCAGGCTTTTTCGAGGGAAATTGCTTCTATTTTCCCTGTTTCCATGGCTTTTTGGGTTTTAGCGCCATGCCACCATTCCCTTACTGTTTCGATCGCCAGGTAGGGACATATTGCGGAAGCACCATAACCAATTAAACAAGCAAAATGATGGGTACTCCAACACTGAGCCGTATCTACAACCAAAGAAGTTTGCAGTCGCAGTCCTCGATCGATAAGATGGTGGTGAACTGCTGCTACTGCTAATAGAGGGGGAATGTAGCTGTGGTCGGAAGTTATTTCTTGGGGCGCGCGATCGCTCAAAATGGTAATTTCTGCCCCTGCTTCTACTGCTTCTGCGGCTAGCTGACAGAGGTTGTTTACAGCAGTTTCTAGACCTTTTGGCCCAGTTTTGATGTCGTAGAGAGTAGACAACTTGACTGAGTTCGAGTTTGAAGATTCGATTTCTGTTAATTCAGCCTCATTTAATACTGGGGTTTCCAGTTTCAATAAACTAGCGTCTTCGGGACGGGGATTTAATAAATTACCACGCTTACCCAGTTGCATATTCAAAGACATTACCAGACTTTCTCGCAGAGGATCGATCGCTGGATTAGTTACTTGAGCAAAGCGCTGTTTAAAATAGTCGTACAGCAGTCTCGGTTTGTCAGATAATACCGCTAAGGGAATATCGTCACCCATACAGAAAGTTGGCTCCTTTCCATTTTGAGCCATGGGCGCGATAATCATTTCTAAGTCTTCTGCCGTGTAGCCAAAAGCCGTTTGATGGCGCAATAAATCTGCCGATCGTTCTGCAGACCTTTCATTAATAGTCTCTACAGAAGTAAACGGTTGCGCTTCGATCGTCTGACGATACTTCCGCACCCATTCCCCATAAGAATTCTGCTTAGCAATGCGCTGTTTGATCTCCCAATTTTTGAGGATTTCCTTGCTCTCTAAATCTACAGCGATCGTGCATCCTGGACCGAGTCTGCCTTTTTCTACGATCTCAGCTTCTGGTAAATCTACTACTCCTGCTTCACTGGCGACTACTACTAAACCATCTTTGGTGATGCAGTAGCGAGTGGGACGCAAACCATTGCGATCGAGGGTAGCACCGACAACTTTACCGTCGCTAAAAACTAATAAAGCAGGCCCGTCCCAAGGTTCTTGAAGACCGCTGTAATACTCGTAAAAATCGAGGATTTCGGGATATTTTGCCAGTTCTGGCTGATTTTTATAAGCTTCTGGTACTAAAATCGTAACTGCTTCTAGGGGGCTGCGTCCCGTACGCACTAGCAACTCTAGGGCGCTATCGAGGTTGTATGAATCGCTATTATCGCAATTGACGATCGGCGTGAGTGCTTCTAACTCCTTTTTACTCCACCCAGGAACTTCTAGATTAGCTTCTCTTACCATCATCCAGTTTATATTGCCCAGGAGGGTGTTAATTTCCCCATTGTGACCCAACAACCGCATTGGTTGAGCGAAGGGCCATTTAGGCATAGTATTGGTGCTGAAACGACGGTGATAAACTGCGAAAGAGCTTTGGTAGTTGGGATCTTTTAAATCTTGGTAAAATTCTCCTAGAACTGAAGATCGCACCATGCCTTTATAGACGATCGTGCGACAAGAGAAGGAACAAAGATAAAAGCTATCTGAAAGGAGTTTCCCTACTCTAGATCTGGCTACGTATAGTTTTCGATCTAGACGATCCCCTGCTAAATTATCTTTTGAGGTGACGATAATTTGTTCGATGTGGGGTTGATTTTCTCTTGCTTGTCTCCCCAATACTTCTGGGACTACTGGCACTTCTCGCCAACCCAAGACGGTCAAGTTTTCGCTCTCTACTACTTCTTCGACGAATTGTTTTTTAGCAGCAGCTTCTTCGGGATCTTGAGGCAAAAATACCATACCCACACCCCATTTTTCTGCCTCTGGGGTGGGGATATTTTGCGACTCGAACCAAGAGTGAAACAATTGAGTAGGTATTGCGGTCATCAGACCTGCGCCATCCCCAGAGTCTCGATCGGCACTACAAGCACCCCGATGCTCCAAACATCCCAATGCAGATAGAGCCATATTTATTAGTTTGTGAGTGCTATTACCATTGCGATCGGCAATGAAGCCAACACCACAAGCATCTCGCTCTTCCACTAACCATCTTTGACCTTGGTAGGGAGTTTGTTGTTCCTGCTTATTTGTGTTTTTTTGTTTCATTCTTTTTCCTCTACAAATTTATTTGCCGAATTTTAAGATGCTTTGGTCGAGAGCGCCAATTGATAATTTACCTTCGCACAACTAAAAACAAAGCAAAATCTACAATTTAAGCACAGGAGTTATCGACCCCGTTAGTAATTTAAGAACTTTTCTTGCTTTTTCCTCCTGGAGTTTCAACAATAAATAATAAAGTAGCTAGTCTTCGCGATCTTTCTTATTGTGTTCGCACAACAGCAAGCATCTTAGTTATAAATTTTCCCAGATTACTTTAAAGGAAATTTTTGCCCCCTCGTTCCAGTTTGCTTAACAATCTAGAAACATTATAGAAATTTTTTTTTAACCACCTCTCGATTTTAAATTTGTTTTACTAAACTAAACTTATAGCTTACTCACATACGATCGAGTTTTTTAAGCTGAGGATAAATTTTTACGAACTCAGACGATTTTATTGCCGAGATTGCCATACTTTTAATGTATTCTTATTATGCATTACATCCAGTTCAATCGACAAAAACTAATTAATTATCTAACAAGTCTGACTTGCACGTCCTCAAACTAATTACAGTAAAGTCGATCTATTTTGCTAAATGAATAGAAGAATTACGCGGCTTTTCGCTCGTCAAATTAATGTTAAGCAGTTGCAACAAAAAATCGGAAAATCTCTGAGCTGTTTGTCATTCTTATCAGCGATGGCAGCAGGAGTTTATTCAATGTCACTTGCGCCGACAAGATGCTTGTTTGATTGCCAGGCGCGAGGTGCTGTTACAGAAAGCAGCAATCTTATTTCAGCTCAAAGGGAACAGGGAACAGGGAACAGGGAACAGGGAATAGGGAATAGGGAATCAAAGGGAACAGGGAATAGGGAACAGGGAATAGGGAATCAAAGGGAACAGGAAATAACATTCCCTCGAAGCCAACAATTTTCAATAACTGTTCCCCGTTCCCTATTCCCTATTCCCTCAGAAGCAACAGTCGCCAATAAACAAAAGCGATCGAGATTCATAAGTCAAGGACAAAAAATATATCTTAACGATCGCCAATTACCAGTAGCCTGGAGTCAGTGGTATCGAGGAAGAGAACTTCGCACTGGGTTAGCCGATATAGGAGTAATGGAATATTTAGGGTTGGAGCTACTAAATACAGACAATCCTAAAATACAGCCTGTAAAGTGGTTCTCATCTGACTCTAGCAAACCCACTATACTCGAAACTAATTTTGTCAGTTCTTATCGCTATCTAGATATTACAGATTTTGCTAAACTTGCTGGCTGGGAAGTGAGAGTTAGGGGAAATAACCTAATTATTAACTCCCCTAAAGCGCAAATACAAAACGTGCGCCGCATAAATAGACCCCAAGGACAGCAAATTATTATTGAGCTAGATCGCCCCACTTTTTGGCAAGCCGCACAGGTAAAAACAGAAGGAGCGATCTCCATGTCTGCAACCGCTAAATCCAGTCTAATAAAGCGTTTTCCTGCCCCATCCCCTGTTTTGGAAGATAGAGATACTAGCAGAATTACTTCATCTCCAATTCCCGACGATCGCTCTCGAAGAGATCCCCTAAGCGGTGCGCGCACCACCTCGCCAGAAGCGAGATCGCCATTATTTTTCTTAGAAAACTCTGGAACTCAAACTGTATTACGCCTGAACATACCAACAGGTAATGGTTTACAAGTTTCTAGCTCGTCTAATCCTCACCGCTTAATCGTGGATATTAACTCAAATCCTTCTACATTAAAGCAAAATATTCTCTGGGCACCAGGGCTGCGCTGGCGTAAAGAATTGATTAGCTTAGACACCAGAGGTGTTAATATACCCACCCGACAAAAAAAAGAATTTCCTGTGGTGTGGTTGGAAATTGACCGACGAGCGAGTAATATTAAACTCGCGCCAATTACTGTCAATCCTTTTAATTTACAGGGAACTGCACCTCTAGTAACAACAGCCAGATTGCAGGGAGCTGTAGCAGCTATCAATGGAGGCTTTTTCAATCGCAATAATCAGTTACCTTTAGGAGCAATTAAGCGCTCGGGTCGTTGGCTTAGTGGGCCAATTCTCAATCGAGGTGCGATCGCTTGGGACAACCGAGGTCGCATAGAAATTGCGCGTCTGAGTCTGCACGAAACTCTAATCACTGCCAGAAATAAGCGCATTCCCATCTTCTTTTTTAATACGGGGTACGTGCAAAAAGGTATGGCTCGCTATACCAAGGAATGGGGAGAAAATTACACTCCTATGACCGATAACGAAACTATTTTCCTCGTTATCAATAATCGAGTCGTCAGACAACTGGATGGGGGGATAGCTGGGAAAATAACCATTCCCATTCCTAAAAATGGTTATTTACTTACCCAAAGAGGCGATCGGGGAAGCAGCATATATCTCTCAGTTGGCGATCGAGTTGTTCTAGAAAGTGTAACCAGTCCTTCTGTTTTCGCTAATTACCCCAACATTGTCGGCGCTGGACCGGTATTATTACAAAATCGTCGCATTGTGCTGAATGCTCCAGGAGAAAAATTTAGTAATGCTTTCAGTCGTCAAGCTGCAATAAGAAGCGCGATCGCCAATAGCGATCGAGGGGTTATCTTAATTGCCTCCGTGGGCAAATCTGTTTCCGGATCTGGAGCGACTCTAGGAGAATTAGCTCAAATTATGCAGCGTTTAGGAGCAGTAGACGCTTTAAATCTCGATGGGGGGAGTTCTACGTCCTTATACTTAGGAGGTCAATTAATCGATCGTCCTGCTCGATCTGTTGCTCGCGTTCATAATGGTATCGGTATTTTTATCGATAAAAGTAACTAGTTATTGCTATTTTTATCCAAAGTCGAGGGGCAATTTTTTAAAGCATTTATAAAGCAAATCCGTTTTAGGATGAAGAGTTCTTATTTATGCTCGAATTAGTTACTCGATCGCTTCTAAGTCTAAGTATTTTTTGTTATCTTTGGCAACAGGAGCAATACACTAATTCAGGAAAAAAAGCATGGTTAAGTCTAAGGAAGTTTCTCAAGCAACTATATCTTTACCACAATCTATTTCGAGCTCAACAGTTTCCGCTACCGAAATACGTCCTTGGGGTTCTTTTACCACTCTTGAAGAAGGTCGAGGATATAAAATTAAACGTATTGAAGTTAATCCAGGGCATCGCTTGAGCTTGCAAATGCACCACCACCGCAGCGAACACTGGATTGTTGTTTCCGGTACCGCTAAAGTAGTTTGCGGAGAGGTTGAAAAAATTCTTAGCAGCAATCAATCTACTTATGTTCCCCAGTGTACTGCTCACCGTTTGGAAAACCCAGGAGTTATTAAATTAGTCTTGATTGAAGTTCAAAACGGCGAATATTTGGGAGAAGACGATATCATTCGCTTTCAAGACGATTACGCTAGAGCATAATTTTATTGGTAGCTGTTAGTTGGTACTTTGTTATATAAACAGTTATTTCTAACCACTAACTCTTATACCAATGATTAATCTTAGTAAAGCTGCAGCTAGAGAAATTAAACGCTTACAGAGCAGTCGCTCTCAACCAAACAGCCGATTTCGTTTAGGAGTTAAAACGGGCGGCTGTTCTGGTTTGTTTTATACTCTGGAACTAGAGAATAATTCAACTGTATCCGATGGCGATCGCCGTGCCGAAATAGAAGGCATAGACGTAGTAGTAGACGAAGAAAGCTACCCCTATGTTCGAGGTCTGAAAATAGATTACTCTGAAGACCTCATGGGAGGTGGGTTTCGTTTTGAAAATCCCAACTCCTCTTCTCACTGTAGTTGCGGTTTATCATTTTCCGTTGAATCTTCCTTTTCTGCTCCTTGACATTAACGCTAAAGTCTAGGTAAAATAGTTCTTTGTCAACATATTTTTAAAACCTAAGTACGACCCTGGTTTCAGGTAAAGAAAAGCAAACTCATGCCCACCATAGAGCAACTTATTCGTAACGAACGTTACAAAGCCAAGAAGAAAACTAAATCTCCGGCGCTCAAGCAATGTCCGCAGCGTCGCGGTGTCTGTACCAGAGTATATACAACTACACCAAAAAAACCTAACTCAGCTCTAAGGAAAGTAGCAAGGGTTCGTCTGACTTCTGGATTTGAAGTTACAGCGTATATACCAGGTATAGGTCACAACTTACAAGAACACTCAGTTGTATTAATTCGCGGTGGTCGGGTCAAAGATTTACCTGGGGTTAGATATCACATATTACGCGGCACTCTAGATGCAACTGGGGTAAAAGATCGCCGTCAGGGTCGTTCTAAATACGGAACTAAACGACCTAAATAGAACAGTTAAGTTTTGCCAGAATTAAATTGCAGGCAGAAGCTCTTGAAATTATTAACAATAAGCAAAGAGCGCGATCGCGACGGCTATGTAGATAAAGCGAATGTAGAGAGCGCGATCGGAACGGTAAAAGCCTGGATTCAATAACAAGATTTGAAACAAGTAGAGGTCAAGGAAAAAAAGAATGTCTCGTCGCCAAAATAAAAAACAACGAGCAATACCTCCAGATGCAGTTTACAACAGCCTTCTAGTAAGCATGACCATTCGGAGGATAATGAAAAGTGGTAAAAAATCTCTAGCCACAATAATTGTCTACCAAGCTCTGGAAACCATAAGAGAAAGAACCGGTAACGATCCTATAGAAACTTTCGAGCAAGCAATTAAAAATATAACTCCTTTGGTGGAAGTTAAAGCTCGTAGAGTAGGAGGAGCAACCTATCAAGTACCCATGGAAGTCAAATCAAGTAGAGGGACGACCTTAGCACTTCGTTGGTTAGTACAATTCTCTCGCTCCAGAGGCGGTCGCACCATGTCCAGTAGGTTAGCAAACGAAATTATGGATGCTGCCAACGAAACAGGGGGTGCTATTCGCAAACGTGAAGAAACCCATCGGATGGCAGAAGCAAATAAAGCTTTTGCACACTACAGATATTAAAATTATAAATTAGAAAAAAACGGCAAGTAACACTAAAGAATCTATTCCAATGCTGAAATTTTTTAGCAAAGGTTAAGTATAGAATTGTAAATAGTGTAAATAGATAATAATAAATCTCAAAACTTGCTTGCCAAGACGAAGGAGGTAACTGTGGCACGTGAAATCCCGCTAGAACGAGTACGCAATATAGGAATTGCAGCACACATTGACGCGGGCAAGACAACAACAACAGAAAGAATTCTCTTCTACTCGGGAATAGTTCACAAAATTGGGGAAGTCCATGACGGTACAGCTGTTACCGACTGGATGGCACAAGAGCGAGAGCGGGGAATTACTATCACTGCTGCAGCAATCAGCACTAGCTGGAATGATTGCAAGATCAATATTATTGATACCCCAGGTCACGTAGACTTCACCATCGAAGTAGAACGCTCCATGCGGGTGTTAGATGGAGTAATCGCAGTATTTTGCTCGGTGGGAGGCGTCCAGCCCCAATCTGAAACAGTATGGAGACAGGCAGATAGATATAATGTGCCTAGAATTGCCTTTGTTAATAAAATGGACAGAACAGGGGCAAACTTCTTCAAGGTGTACGAACAAGTTACAGATAGGTTGCGTGCAAATGCCGTGCCCATCCAAATTCCAATTGGCAGCGAAAGTGAATTTGCAGGAATTGTAGACTTGGTGCGAATGCGAGCCAAGATTTACAAAGACGATATCGGCCAAGAAATAGAGGATGCGGAGATTCCAGCCGAACTACAAGAGTTGGCAGAAGAATACCGCGCCAAAATGCTCGAATCAATAGCAGAAACAGATGAAGAACTGCTAGAAAAATTCCTCGCAGAAGAAGAATTTACAGAAGAGGAAATCAAGAGAGCGCTGCGCCAAGGAACTGTTAAAGGCGAGATCGTACCGATGCTTTGCGGTTCTGCGTTTAAAAACAAAGGGGTACAGCTACTTCTCGATGCAGTGGTAGATTATCTGCCTTCACCTCCAGAAGTTCCAGCGATTAAAGGATTGCTACCAGATGGAACAGAAGCAACCAGAAAGTCTGACGACGAAGAGCCATTCTCTGCTCTAGCGTTCAAAATAGCTTCAGATAAATTTGGCAGATTGACCTTTATTCGGGTTTACTCTGGAGTGCTAGCCAAAGGTAGCTACGTCTACAACTCAACTAAAGATAAAAAAGAAAGAGTATCCCGCCTGATTATACTCAAATCAAACGATCGCATAGATGTAGACGAAATGCGAGCTGGAGATTTAGGGGCGGTAATGGGTTTAAAAGACACCACCACAGGCGATACCCTCTGTGACGAAGCCAATCCTATTATCTTAGAATCTCTGTTCGTTCCCGAACCAGTGATTTCAGTAGCAGTAGAACCGAAAACCAAAGGAGATATGGACAAGCTATCAAAAGCTCTCCAATCTCTATCAGACGAAGATCCCACCTTCAGAGTTACTACCAATTCGGAAACTAACCAAACCGTAATCGCGGGGATGGGAGAATTGCACCTAGAAATTCTCGTCGATCGAATGCTGCGAGAGTTCAAGGTGGAAGCTAACGTCGGTAAACCTCAGGTAGCTTACCGCGAAACAGTCCGTAAACCTTGCAAAACAGAAGGCAAATTTATTCGTCAAAGTGGCGGTAAAGGTCAATACGGTCACGTGGTAATCGAGTTAGAACCTGGAGAAGAAGCTAGTGGCTTTGAGTTTGTCTCCAAAATTGTTGGTGGTGCAATTCCCAAAGAATACGTCCCAGCAGTAGAACAAGGGATAAAAGAAGCTTGCGAATCTGGTATTATTGCTGGATATCCAGTGATTGACCTGAAAGTGACTTTGGTAGATGGTTCCTACCACGAAGTAGACTCAAACGAAATGGCATTTAAAATTGCTGGTTCAATGGCAATTCGCGATGCAGTCAAAAAAGGCTCTCCAGTATTATTAGAGCCGATGATGAAAGTTGAAGTAGAAGTTCCCGAAGACTTTCTCGGGGACGTGATGGGCGACCTCAACTCTCGTCGAGGCGGCATAGAAGGCATGAACTCTGAAGAAGGCCTTTCCAAAGTTGCTGCTAAAGTACCTTTAGCAGAAATGTTTGGTTACGCTACAGATATCCGCTCTAAAACTCAAGGACGCGGTATATTTTCTATGGAGTTCAGTCACTACGCAGAAGTACCTCGTAATGTGGCAGAGACCATTGTGGAAAAAAACCAAGGGAACGCATAGTTGAAAAAGGAACGATAAATAAATGGCACGCGCAAAGTTTGAAAGAACAAAACCCCACGTAAATATCGGCACCATCGGTCACGTAGACCACGGTAAAACCACCCTAACGGCTGCAATTACCCTAACTCTGGCAGCTATGGGTAAGGCAAAAGCTAGAAAATACGATGAAATTGATGCGGCTCCCGAAGAAAAACAACGGGGAATCACTATTAACACCGCTCACGTAGAGTATGAAACCGAAGGCAGACACTACGCTCACGTAGATTGTCCTGGACACGCTGACTACGTGAAAAACATGATCACTGGAGCAGCGCAAATGGATGGCGGGATTCTAGTGGTTTCTGCAGCTGACGGACCCATGCCACAAACCCGCGAACACATCCTACTGGCTAAACAAGTTGGGGTACCAAGTCTAGTTGTCTTCTTGAACAAACAAGACCAAGTAGACGACGAAGAATTGCTAGAGTTAGTTGAACTTGAAGTTCGCGAACTTCTGAGTGAATACGACTTCCCAGGTGACGACATTCCGATCGTTACTGGCTCTGCTTTGCTAGCTCTAGAAGCCATGCAAGAAAACCCTAACACTCCACAGGGTGAAAATGAGTGGGTAGATAAAATTTACAGCCTCATGGACGAGGTAGACGGATATATTCCTACTCCCAAACGGGAAGTTGATAAAGACTTCTTGATGGCAATAGAAGATGTATTCTCCATCACAGGTCGCGGTACCGTAGCTACCGGAAGAATAGAACGGGGTAAAGTAAGAGTCGGCGACACAGTAGAATTAGTCGGTTTAGCAGACACTCGCAGCACTACCGTAACTGGGGTAGAAATGTTCCAGAAAACTCTAGATGAAGGTCTGGCTGGAGATAACGTCGGCGTACTACTTCGGGGCGTTCAAAAGGAAGACATCGAACGAGGAATGGTGATAGCCAAACCAGGTTCGATTACTCCTCACACCCAGTTTGAGGCAGAAGTTTACGTTCTTACCAAAGATGAAGGTGGCAGACATACCCCATTCTTCCCTAACTATCGTCCCCAATTCTACGTGCGTACTACTGACGTAACTGGAACGATTACCTCTTTCACCGCTGACGATGGCAGCCCTGCGGAAATGGTGATGCCTGGAGATCGGATTAAAATGACCGTACAGTTAATCACTCCGATCGCGATCGAGCAAGGAATGCGCTTCGCTATTCGTGAAGGCGGACGCACCATCGGAGCTGGAGCTGTTTCCAAAATCCTCGTGTAGACTATAACAACAAAAAATGGAGCAGAAAAGAGACAAAATGTCAATAAACTTTTCTGCTCCTATCTAATTTATTAAAGAAAAATGGCTGCAATTCAACAACAAAAAATTCGCATTCGTCTCAAAGCTTTCGACCGTAGGTTACTGGATACATCTTGTGAGAAAATCGTAGATACTGCTAACCGAACCAATGCTACAGCAATAGGGCCAATCCCTTTACCCACAAAACGTAAGATTTATTGCGTCTTGCGATCGCCCCACGTAGACAAAGATTCGCGAGAACACTTTGAAACTCGCACTCATCGAAGAATTATTGATATTTACCAGCCTTCTTCAAAAACAATCGATGCTTTGATGAAGTTAGACTTACCTGCTGGTGTTGATATTGAAGTAAAGCTATAACTATTTTTTGTACTCGCAGTCGATCTGCAGCTTGAGATCGCAAAATTTGTTCGCACTCAAGAACTCAAAAGCTCGTGAAAGCAGCAAATTAGCGATCGTGAAGAGAAAATACTATTTCGCCGCATTTTCCCCTCAGAATGCGATCTCTTTCCCATTGGGAGAGTTTCTAATGATTCTCTGCGACTCAGCGCGAGATAATTATCTTATAGTTTTAAGCTTTACTTCAACTACTATACTTCCATCTAGAAACTTTTTCTACTTCAGTACCATTCAAAGGCAACAGGATAAACTTTTCCCCCTTTCCTGTTCCCTGTTCCCTTGTTGGTAACAGCAGACGATAAATTTATTTTCTTTTCAACAGTACTTGTTTCCTCGCTACGATCGAGTACTACTTTTATTTATATTTTGTAACTTTTTATAACTTTATTGTTAATTTGTTTTGTCAATTTCTCATATAAGGTTAGTTTTTTAGGTTAATCTCTTATATAAGAGTGATTATGCAGCTGGCATGTGTAACTAGTCTTTAATACCTAACCGCTCAGTCTATCATCGGGAAGGTTTCCTGATGATACTAATTTTTGCTATTTTTATTTAACGAGAATATGTTTTTTCAGAAACTTTTTAGACAGCCCGAACCAGAAAACAACAAACCTCCTGAAAGTCAAATAGTTTTAATTAATAATTATAGCGACTTTCAAATAATTCTTCCCTCCAACGGATTAAACGTGAAAACAATATTGTTTTTCTTGTCATTGGTGGGTTTATGGATTTATCTTGCATATAAAATTTACTCATTGTCTAGTTCAGAGCTAATTTTCAGCACCTATCTTATAGATTTACCTTTATATTTTTTTTCTTTCCTTTTTATCGCTGCTTTCTTTCTAGAAATTCTTTTTTCGCGGTTTGGACACACTAGATTAATAGATAAAAACAAGTTTATTTTCTTGAATTACGAGTTATTTGGGGTTACGTTTTTTTCAGTTTGTTTGTTTTCACAACTTCAAGTTACCGAATTAGTTACTAATTATTATCAAACTACGGCTAGAGAAGTTGCAACTATTACTATCTGGGCTGGAAAGAAAAAATATCAAATGGGAAGGAGTGGGGGAATTCTAGATTTTTGTCGTTTTCGTTTGACTAAATTAGAAATGTATTGGTTAGCTAGTGCGTTAAGCGATCGCTTTAATTTACCAATCCTTGAAGAATTTTGGAGCATGAGAAACAAAGGCAAGTCATTAGAATATATGAGAGTAATTTGGATGTGGTTTTTTCCTTTGATTTGTCTGACGAGTTATTTTTTAATTGCAGTAGGAACGATAGGAATTATTGCTAATTTCTCCGATACAAAACAAATTTTTCTCTCTAATGATGCTGTTGCTCTCTATTTTGGTCTGTTTTTGGCGATCGTTGCACTTAAATATTTCCGTAACTTAACCCAGAGCAATGTTATTGCAAAACAAAAAGATTTAGAAGCTATTTTTTTTAGATTACTTGAAGAAGGAGAAGGAGAAGTTAGTTTAATTGGTTTCAAAAGAGAAGCAGGACTGTCTTCTCAAGAAGCAAGTGAATACTTAAAAGGAAAAGTTGAAACTTTAAATGGTGTTTGTATTAAGCGTTCTCACAATATGTATTATTACTTCAGGTATTAAAACAACAAGTAACGAGTTTATACCAATTCTCAAAGCATAATAATTCAACTCGTTACTCGTTACTCGTTACTTAAAATTCATCTGCTAGGGCTGAGTGACATCGTTCGCAAATAGTCGGATCTTCAGTAAATTCTCCAACGCGAATAGAATAATTCCAGCATCTTTCGCACTTTTCGCCGTCAGCCTTCACTACTCCAATACTTACGCTATCAGATTTACTGTTATATTCTGTCTTCTCGATCGCCTCAAGACTATCTACTAACTCAACCTGAGACACTCTAAATAAATAGCGCAACTCGTCTACTCTATTCCCACTCAAACTATCTGCTGGGTTTAGGGTTGCTAAGGACGATCTCAGCTTTTCATCTGAGACGAAAAGTAGCACTTTAGCATCTTCAGAAGAGCCTACCATCTTATCGCTGCGCGCTTGTTCCATTACTTTATTAACTTCATCGCGCAGTTGCCGCAAAATTGTCCAGGAAGGAACCAATTCTGGTTTTTGCCATTCAGACTTCATTTTCACCCAACCAAACTCGAATACGGACTTGTGGGGGGTCTCGTAGGGCAAAAATTGCCAGATATCCTCAGCCATGTGACAGAGGACGGGAGCGATCGACGAAGCCAAACTTTCGATCGCCACTTGCAATACTGTCTGACAACTGCGACGGCGTATGGAATCTGGATGAGATATATATAATCTATCCTTGGCGATATCTAAATAGAAATTAGACAAATCCACTACGCAGAAATTCTGTATAGTTTGGAAGAAACGGAAAAATTGATAACTTTCATAGGCTGCGGTTATGTCTGCAAACACTTCAGTCATGCGGTGCAGCATATACCTATCTATTTCTGGTAACTCTTCGTAGGAAACTGCGTGTTTTGCTGGATCGAAATCGTGTATATTTCCCAACAAAAATCTAGCTGTATTGCGAATCTTGCGATAGATATCTGCTAGCTGTTTGAGGATATTTTGACCGATACCCATATCTGAGGAATAATCTACCGAAGATACCCACAAACGCAGCACATCTGCACCGTAGGCTGGTTGTTGTTTCTTATTCTTACCACCTTCGATAATCTCATCTGGAGTAACTATGTTACCCAGAGATTTACTCATCTTGTAACCTTTTTCGTCTACAACATAAGCGTTAGTGATTACTGTTTTGTAGGGAGCAATTCCGTTAATTGCTACGCTGGTTAGCAAACTAGACTGAAACCAACCTCGATGCTGATCTGAACCTTCTAAATAAATATCGACTGGGTATTTTAAGCCATTTTGTTTGACTACTGCAGCCCAAGAGGAACCAGAATCAAACCATACATCCATGGTATCGGTTCCTTTGCGGTATTTTTTGCCATTATTTCGGTATTTTTCGGGTAATAGCTCTTCTACTGAGAGTTCCCACCAAGCATCAGAACCATTTTCAGCAATAATCCCTTTAACGCGATCGATTGTCTCTTCGTTTAACAGTACTTCGTTAGTTTCTTCGTCGTAAAATACAGGAATTGGTACCCCCCAACTGCGCTGACGAGAGATACACCAATCGGAGCGATCGGCAACCATAGGAGTGATGCGGTTTTGTCCTTGAGGTGGAATCCATTGTACTGAGGCGATCGCCTCTAGTGCTTTTTCTCTAAATCCTGCTACTGAAGCAAACCACTGTTCGGTAGCGCGGAAAATAGTTGGTTTTTTGGTGCGCCAGTCGTAGGGATATTTGTGCTGATATGGTTCTTCTTTTAGTAGGGAACCTGCTTGTTTGAGAGCTTCTATAATTGCTTCATTGCCCCCATTTAGTACGTTTAAGCCGGCAAATTGGCCTGCTTGTTCGGTAAAAATACCTCGATCGTCTACCGGAGACAGAATAGGCAAACCGTAGCGCTGACCTACTATATAATCTTCTTGGCCGTGACCTGGGGCTGTATGGACTAAACCCGTCCCCGACTCTGTGGTGATGTAGTCTCCACCAATTACTATTTCGCTTTCGCGATCGAATAGTGGGTGACGATAGGTAGAATGTTCTAGGTCTTTACCTGGTATGGTTTCGATCGTACTCATCTCAGCGCCTAGTTTTTCTGATAACTTCTCCACCATATCTGCAGCTACAATTAGGTATCTAGGCTGTTTTTCTTCTAGTTCTACCTTTACTACGGCATAATTTAAGTCTGGATTTACTGCTATGGCGAGATTTCCTGGTATGGTCCAAGGGGTAGTAGTCCAAATTGCTACCCCTAGATCGGGCATAAATGAAGATAATGTTTCTTCGATCGCTTCTCCTAGTTTAGTTACGGGGAAAGCGGCGTAGATGCTGGGGGAGGTATGACCTTCGGGGTATTCTAATTCTGCTTCTGCTAGGGCTGTACGGGAACTAGGACTCCAGTGTACTGGTTTGAGACCTCGATAGATGTATCCCTTGTTCGCCATCTGACCGAAAACGCCAATTTGTGCCGCTTCATATTCTGGGTTTAAAGTCAGATAAGGATGTTCCCAGTCGCCCCATATTCCACAACGCCTAAATTGCCCTTTTTGTTCTTCCATCGCTTTTAGGGCAAAATCGCGGGCTTTGTGACGCAGTGTTAGAGGGGTTAGCTGCTGTCTTTCCTTTGACTTCATTTTTTGCAGAACTTTCAGTTCAATTGGCAACCCGTGACAGTCCCAACCTGGAATATAGTTAATTTTATGCCCTCGCAATAGTTTGTATTTATTGATAATATCTTTGAGGGTTTTATTAAGAGTGGTTCCCATGTGTATGGAACCATTAGCATAGGGAGGGCCGTCGTGCAAGACGAACATCTCCCCTGGATTATTCTGCGACAGTTTCTCGTAAATTTTATTTTCTGCCCAAAATTGTTGAATTTCTGGCTCTCTCTTGGTCGAGTTAGCCCGCATATTGAATTCGGTTTGAGGCAGATTAACTGTATCTTTGTAGCTTTTTGGTTCTGTCACAGTCGATCGCTCTTTGTATAGGTTGAATTTTATCTTTTTTAATTCTATTGTCTGCTTCGCTATTTCAGTTTCAACTTGGTAAACTTTAGCAAACGTCGTTTATTGACAATTATAACAGAGTTCTCTTTTAGGAATTATTTAAAAGGACAGTTATCAGTAAACAGTAATCAGTTATCATTTATGTGCTATCTCTGGGAGCAAAAGTCCCCCAACTCTATAGTTGCTTGGTTTCACTAGTGGTTTAAATCCATTACTGAAACCTTGATAACTGATAACTGTTCACTGTTTTAATATTTGACTATTTTTTACTGTTATTTTTCCTTAGAGATTGAACCAATCAAAAGGATTTTTCCTTTCTTTTTTCTCAGATGAATCTTTTGGTTCTCGATCGTCTTCAGTTCCCCAAATATCTTCTTCTGAGTCTAATGTTTCTGTTTTTGATTTATTTTCTTCTTCCTTATCAACTTTTTCTTTACTTGTCTGGCTTTCTGTTTCTTTGTCCTCTAAATATTCTTCTAATTGAAAAATATTCTCTTCTTCTTCTTCTTTTTTAGGCGAAGTAGTGGAAAATGGATCTGCATCTTCTGTAAATAAGTTTAGTTCTTGTTCTATTTCTGAGATGCTTTCTGGTACTTGACTACTAGAAGTTTCAGTCGATTCCTCTTTTTGTGTAAATTCTGGAGTGGTAGATGTTTTAGGTTCTTGCGAGATACCCCAATCATCAAATCCCCCCATAGTGTCTAGTGGAGTTTCTTGGTTAGAAGTAGGTGTTTCTAAGCTGGGTTCTTCGTTTAAGAAGCCCAAGTCTGGTGTTGAGGGTGTAGTTTGTTCCTCAGTCGTGGGTGTTTCTAAGCTGGGTTCTTCGTTTAAGAAGCCCAAGTCTGGTGTTGAGGGTGCAGTTTGTTCCTCAGTCGTGGGTGTTTCTAAGCTGGGTTCTTCGTTTAAGAAGCCCAAGTCTGGTGTTGAGGATGTAGTTTGTTCCTCAGTCGTGGGTGT